>CAZIXJ010000299.1:0-4180 GCA_964542835.1 uncultured Hyphomicrobiales bacterium | reverse complement strand
GCGTGATTTTTGAAATTGTAACAAGTTTGAATAAGCAAACAAAAATATAAATTTAGTGTGAACTGTCTAATTTTGTAAATTAAATAATTATTATCTTTGAATATTATGTTAGATTAATATTTAAAAAAATAATTATGGCAAAAAGAAGAGCAAAAAAAGCAGCACCACAAAAAAAGGTAAGTAAATGGAAATTTCCGTTTACCAAAAAAAATTATATAATCCTTGCAATTGGGCTGGGCGTGATATTTCTTGGGTATGGATTGATGGCTACGGGCATTACCAATGAGCCGGCAGTGCCTGATGGAAGGTGGAATAATCCGTTTGCAGTAGTAATAGCTCCGATATTACTGATTATCGGCTATCTTGTAGTAATACCGTATGGAATTTTAAAACATTTTGGTAATGATACTAATAGTACTGAGGAATAATGGATATTACAAAAAGCGGATATATTGCAATAATCGGTAAGCCTAATGCCGGGAAATCTACACTTATGAACTCCATTCTCGGCACTAAGCTTTCCATTGTTACACATAAAGCTCAGACTACAAGAAAAAAAGTGTTCGGTATTTATTCGGACAGCTATAAGCAGATGATATTTCTTGATACTCCGGGAATAATTAAGCCCGAATATGAAATGCAGAATGTAATGATGAGTTATGTAGATTCATCTCTTGATGAAGCAGATGTAATTGTATTTATGGTGGATTTGAGCAGAATTAATTCCATTGATAAATTTGCTCCTGAAAAAATTATTGAATATTTATCAAAAAATATCAAACCAAAAATATTAATTCTCAACAAAACTGATTTAGTGAAAGATAAAAAATCAATTTTACCAATAATTGATAGTTTTAATTCACTTGATTTATTTCATGAAATAATACCAATATCTGCTCTTGATGCATCTGAAGCCCGACAGGTTACAGAGGTAATTACAAAATATCTTCCTGAATCTCCTTTTTATTACGACCCTGAGATTATAAGTACACAGCCTGAGAGATTTTTCATATCTGAAATAATCAGAGAAAAAATATTCGAAGGGTACTCTGAAGAAATACCTTATTCCGCTGAAGTAAATATTTCTGACTACAAAGAGAGAGATACGGGAAAATGGTATATTTCTGCTGATATTATTGTAGAGAGACCATCTCAGAAAGCAATTATAATTGGTGAGGGCGGAAAAAAAATCAAACAAAT
The DNA here is from genome assembly GCA_964542835.1 of uncultured Hyphomicrobiales bacterium. Lineage (GTDB taxonomy): Bacteria > Bacteroidota > Ignavibacteria > Kapaibacteriales > UBA2268 > CAZIXJ01. The sequence goes on along the minus strand of CAZIXJ010000299.1, from coordinate 2,980 downwards.
CGGAAAAGCTGCAAGAATTGATATAGAGCGTCATCTCGGTATGCCCGTTTTTCTCGAACTTTTTGTAAAAGTTAGAGAAAAATGGAGAGATAATAAATCTCTTTTACGTTCATACGGATATTAATAACTAAGAAATAAGTAATTTGAATGAAATATTTGCTGCTCGGAAAAGAAGGTCAGTTAGGGAAAGAAATATTATCATATTTGATAAATAATAATTTGAATTTCACTGCATTTAGTTTGGATGAACTTGACATAACTGATTTTGATGAAGTAACGAAGCGTATCATAGTTGAGAAACCTGATATTCTTATAAATGCTACTGCTTATAATGACGTGGATGCTGCAGAATCCGAATCAGAACTGGCTTTTGCAGTAAATGCTTTTGCTTTAAAAAATATTACAGAAATTTGCAATGAAATAAATTGCAAATTGATTCATTACAGTACTGATTACGTTTTCAACGGAACTAAGGGTTCGCCATACATAGAAACTGACAAACCAAATCCTCTATCAGAATACGGCAAATCAAAGTTGAAAGGCGAAGAAATAATCAAAGAAACAGCAAATTCTTATCTGATATTCAGATTAAGCTGGCTGTATGGAAACGGAAAGCAGAATTTTATTTACAAGATGCTTCAATGGGCAAATCAAAATGATACTCTCAAAATTGTAGATGATGAAGTTTCAGTTCCCACATCGGTCTATACAGCAAGGGATATTACTTTTAATGCGATAAATCTAAATATTGAAGGTCTTTATCATCTTACTAACACCGGATATGCTTCGAGATACGAATGGGCTTTGGAAATTAAGAAAAATTTTAATCTGAATAATAAAATAATACCGGTAAGCATAAGTGAATTTAATCTGCCTGCAAAAAGACCATTGTTTTCAGCAATGAACAATAGTTTATTAGAAAATAAATTAAATATAAAAATTGAGAGTTGGCAATCCGCTCAGAAAAAATTTATTGATATATAATTTCTTTACAAGAATAATTAATCTTTCACGTTGGATTTATTTTAAAAAAAATTTAAACTATGAGCAAAAAAAAGAAGAACAAAGTATCGCTGTTTCAGAGATTTCTGAATATTACTGAAAAAGCGGGGAATGCCCTTCCGCATCCGGCAACGCTTTTTGCATTATTTGCTTTGGCAGCACTTTTGATTAGTGCTTTGGGCAGTTATCTCGGCTGGGAAGTAATTCATCCGGGCACCAAGGAAATAGTTCGTCCCTTAAATCTGCTGTCTCACGACGGCATACACCGAATATTGCTTGAAACCGTGGATAATTACACAGGTTTTGCACCTCTCGGTATTGTAATGGTAGCAATGCTGGGGATAGGAATAGCAGAAAAAAGCGGTCTTATCAATTCTGTAATCAGATTGCTTGTATTGAATTCTCCAAGAAAATTATTAACATTTGTAATTGTATTTTCCGGTGTTCTTTCTAATGTAGCATCCGATATCGGATATATTTTGCTTATTCCACTTGCAGGAGTTATCTTTTATGCTGTCGGCAGGCATCCGATAGCGGGAATGGCTGCTGCTTTTGCCGGAGTATCCGGTGGTTTTAGTGCCAATGTAATTCTTGGTACTATTGACCCGCTTCTTGCAGGGCTGTCTCAGGAAGCTGCAAGAATACTTGACCCTGTTTATGAGGTAAACCCAACAGCCAATTATTTCTTTATGCTTGCTTCTACTTTTATGGTGGCTGCTATTGGTACTTTTGTTACTGAAAAAATTATTGAGCCGAGGCTCGGAAAATTTACAGGAGAAGTAGATGAATCCGAAAGTAATTTTGAAAAACTTTCCAAAAAAGAAAAGCGTGGAGTATTATTTTCATTTCTTACGGTAATATTTGTTGTACTTGTTTTGATAATAGGGCTTATCCCGGAAAACGGTTATTTGAGAGGACCCGACGGAGGATTATTAAGCTCTCCGATTATTAAGGGTGTTATTACTTTGCTTTTTGTAATTGCTGCTCTTATGGGTATAGTTTATGGAATTACAACGGGCAGATACACAAATGATTCAATAATAATGAAAGATATGGCAGATGCAATGAAAAACCTTGCTACATATCTGGTACTTGTATTTTTTGCCGCACAGTTTGTGGCTTATTTCAAGTGGAGTAATCTCGGAATAATTCTTGCAGTAAACGGTGCAAATTTCCTAATTGATTTGAATATCGGTTTAATACCGCTTATGATATTATTTATCATACTTTCTGCAATGATTAATATGATGATGGGCAGTGCTTCTGCTAAATGGGCTATACTTGCACCAATATTTATCCCTATGTTTATGATTATGGGCTATTCTCCCGAGCTGTCTCAGGTAGTTTACAGGATAGGGGATAGCGTTACCAATATTATTTCTCCGATGATGAGTTTCTTTGCTTTGATTATTGTTTATTTCCAGAAATATGACCCCAAAGCAGGCATTGGAACTATCATTGCCACAATGCTTCCATATACAATAATATTTACCATCGCGTGGGTAATATTACTTGTAATTTGGCTTTTGATAGGATTGCCACTCGGTCCCGGAGCTGGCATTCATTATGAATTGCCTTAGCAATTATGATATGAAATATTTTGCATATTAAATGATGAAGAAAGAGCATTCTGAAATTAATTCTCTGTATTGCCGCACTTCAGCTCTGCTCAGTGTCCCGCAAGATAGGGGGTTGACTAATAAGTAAAGCTATTAATTTTTCAACGTCAGACAGGAATGTCTGACCTGCTTTCTGTCCTTCTCTGTCACGTTTGCTGAAACTCTCGAAGTATGTGGACACCTCCTCCAAAGGAGGATAAATATTTCAGTTGCCACGAGTTTTAGAGGCTGTGTGAAAAGTCAATAAATTCATATTCATCCTCACCCCAGCCCTCTCCCAGTGGGAGAGGGAGTTTTAGAAGATTACATTTTTCTATAATATTTGGATTTCATCGTTTTCACACAGGCTCTTTAACTCG
>CAZIXJ010000298.1:0-4184 GCA_964542835.1 uncultured Hyphomicrobiales bacterium | reverse complement strand
GGCGTATGCAATACAGCCGGCACGTTGGAAATTACTTCCACGCCAAGCAATATCGAAAGAGCTACAATAAATATAATATCTTTGTTTTCATAGAAGAATGTTAATACTTCACTCATAGTTTTCACTTATTATTATTTAGACATAAATTCTTTTACACGTTCATTTACTACTTGCTTTTCGTGAGTTACGCAAGTGCCTTTTATAATATCATCTTCGAAATTGAGATTGACATTACCTTCTTTATCAATAATTAATTTGAGCAAATTAAATATGTTATTTCCAAACATACGGCTTGCATCTGTCGGCATTTCAGAAGGCAAATAAGAATTACCGATGATTTTTACTCCGTTGTGCTCGACTGTTTTATTATCTTCGGTAAGTTCACAGTTCCCACCGGTAGAAGCGGCAAGGTCAACTATTACGGAACCCGGCTGCATATTCTTTACGGTTTCTTTTAAAACAAGTACAGGAGCTTTTCTTCCCGGTATCTGAGCAGTACAGATTATTACGTTTGCTTTTTTGGCGTGTTCCTGTATCATCGCCTGCTGCTTTTTCTTGAAATCTTCAGTCTGCTCTACGGCATATCCGCCTGCTGAGGCATCATCTTTTGCTCCTTCTACTTCTATGAATTTACCGCCGAGACTCATTACTTCTTCCTTCACAGCGGCTCTTACGTCGAATACTTCCACTACTCCTCCGAGCTTTCTGGAAGTGGCAATCGCCTGAAGTCCGGCAACGCCCGCTCCGAGTATTAGCACTTTGGAAGGCTTGATAGTGCCGGCGGCAGACATAAACATAGGGAAGAATTTGGAAAGATTATTAGCAGCGGTTAGCACTGCTTTATATCCCGCTACCGTAGCCATGGAAGATAGTATATCCATAGCCTGTCCTCTTGTAGTTCTTGGAATCATATCAAAACTAAATGATGTTACTCCCTTCCCAAGCATCTTATCTACAAGAGATTTGTTGGTAAGTGGCGACATTAAAGCAAAAAATATCTGCTTGTCGCGCAGTTTCGCTACAAGACCATCTTCAGGAGAATTGATCTTAATCACAACGTCAGCTTTTTGGATTATTTCGTCGGCGGATGCAATCTCTGCACCTGCTTCCTTATAATCCTCGTCGTATGCATATGCTTTCGCACCGGCATCCTTTTCTGTAAGAACCGTAACGTTCATTTTAACGATTTTCGCAACTACTTCAGGAAGTATCGCTACTCTGTTATCATAGTCCGGCTCTTTTAAAATTCCAAGTATCATAATTTGACATCAATTAATTATACATATATGTATTAAAAGTAACAAAATTCAGTAATTAGAAAACCATTCAAAAATATTAATATTAATTAATTGCAATATTTTCAAATAATTGAAAATAAAAAACATAAATGACTATTTTCATATCCAAAATTTAGCAAAAAAAATTGAAAATAAAAACAATTTACTTTGTTTTTTGAAATTTTATAAAAAAAATTCTAATTTATTATAATCAGATATATAATTCTTTATTGTAAAAAGTGTATCATAAAGTGCGTAAATCCAAATAAACAAAAGAAATAACTTGTATCAGGCAAATAAGAAAGAGTGATACTATGTTCATTGCGTTTACTAACATAGGAATTCTTTATTCTATTTTTCAATAAGAGGACATTAATTAGAGAGGCGTCGCCTTCTTTATTCGTCATCAAAATCCGGCAGTGGAGAAAGTGCCGGTTGGCTTGGCTCAATTTTTACTGAATCTCTGTTAAATTTATCAAGGTACCTTGAGTATCTGTCAATTTTAAATACTTCCTGATTATAAGTGATTGGATAAGGCAGGTTATATTTATAAGTACTGTCAGGTGGATTTTTATATGCAAACTCTTTTTGTTTATAAGGAAGTGATTTGTCATTATAAATTTTATTCATAAGCCTTCCCCATATAGGCGCAGCAGCTCTGCCTCCATATCCGCGCCCTCCGATTACGTCGAAGTTTACTCTGTTATCGTCAAATCCTACCCATACTCCTGCCACAAGCTGAGGTGTGTAACCCGTAAACCATGCATCTGCCGCATCATTTGTAGTGCCTGTTTTTCCTGCAGCATCAATATCCTCAAAATAAGTTCTTACATGATAAGCAGTGCCGTTATTTACTACTGCTTCCATCATATAAGTCATCTGATAGCTAATTTCCTGCTGCATTGCAATTTTGATATTAAGGGATTTTTCTCGTGATTTTACGATGTTTCCGTTTTTATCAGTAATAAAATTTATTGAATTTGGTTCTACAAAAATTCCGTCGTATGCATAAGCAGAAAATGCTGCAGCAAGGTCAAGAGGTATTACTTCTCCGCCTGCTCCAAGCGATAAAGCCGGAACTGCCATAAAAGGAGTATCTATTCCCATCTTCCGTACAAGTGCAATTACTTCATGTGGATTAGTAGGTCCTGTAATTAATCTTGCAGATACGGAATTTATAGAACGCCTTAATCCTGTATATAAATCTACGTAATCGCCTTCTTCGCAGTCACCCGTGCCTTTTGGCTCCCAGATATCTCCGGTAATCAATTCATATTGAAAAGGACCGCATTCTACGGTATCATCAGGAGTATATCCGTTTCTGAGCACCTGTGTATATACAAACGGCTTGAATGACGAACCGGGCTGGCGTCTTATCTGGGTAGTATGATTAAGAGAATACTTGGCTTCATTATGCTCATCCATAAATTTGGGCGATGCCCCTACCATAGCAAGAATATTTCCGGTGAATGGGTCTATCACTACCACGGATACCTGTATTGTAGTTGATATATTTTTTAATGAATCAATAAAGTCCGTATCTTTTTTTAATTCGGCAGCTATTCTGTTTTTGTCTGTTCCTTCTGCATTAATATAAGAAGGGTGCTTTCGTATTGATTCGGAAATAATATCTTTTAATAAATCCTGATGATATCTCCAGTTCCAGTTTTTATCAAAAGTAGCCTGCAGTTCATCAAGGTGTTCTTGTGCAGCTTCATTTGCATATTGCTGGATTTTGGAATTAAGTGTAGTATTGATTCTTAGTCCGTCTCTGTAAATATCATAATTTTGAAATTCTTTGGAATTGGAAAGATGCTGTCTTATCATTTCCACAAAATGAGGAGCAATGCTTTTGCCCGGATTATAATCCGCTTTATTCTTATCCGTAGAATTTGTGATTTTAATTTCTTCTGTAAGGGCTTCATCATATTCGGCAGAGTTGATAAATCCCTGCTCATGCATAAGACCGAGTACGAGGTTTCTCCTTAATATAGCAAGGTCGTAATTTGAGATAGGATTATATCTTGAAGGTCTCGGCAGTATGCCCACAAGCATGGCGCATTCTGAAATAGTTAGCTGATTTGCATTTTTTCCGAAAAAAGTTTGCGAGGCTACCTGAATACCGTATGCACCGCGACCAAAAAGAATGGTATTGGAATACATTTTGAGAATATCTCTTTTGGTATATGCTTTTTCAATCTGAACTGCTGTAGCGGCTTCTCTTATCTTACGAGTGAGGGTGTTTTCCTGATTTAGGAACATATTACGGGCAAGCTGCATAGTAAGCGTAGAGGCTCCTTCCCTTACTCTGCCCGCCATTATATTTTTTATCATAGCTTTTACTACTCTTGAAGAATGTACGCCCCAGTGCTCCCAGAAGGCTCTGTCTTCGGTTGCTATTAAAGCATTTATAAAATGAGTTGGGATGCTGTCGTATGGAAGTGAAATTCGTCTTTGTATATAAAAATTATCTATCACTCTTCCATCGGAACTTAATACAACAGATGATACGTTCTGTTCGGGATTCCTGAGCTGCTCAAGTGATGGCATACCTTCTGAAATAACAGATCTGACGTAAAGCACTAATCCGAGTATCCCGATTAGTGTAATTGCAAATAAAACTATTAAAAAATGCAAAGGTTTCATTTTGTATTATTAAATTTTAAAAATATCATAAAAAGCAAAAATACATTTTTTTTCTGAATATATGAAATTTCAATTTGAATAATTTTCTGATATTGCATAAAACATCAATAAAAAGTGAATTTAAATTTATGAGATTGAGGAAATACGAAGATATATCAATCATCCGGTTTGCAGTCATTTTGCTGTCAAGGCACGCCTTTTAAAACAAGGAGGAAATTTGGGGCTGTCCTCCTTTCCAAAAGGAGGTGGCTTGCCGGACAC
>CAZIXJ010000297.1:0-4188 GCA_964542835.1 uncultured Hyphomicrobiales bacterium | reverse complement strand
ATATTAAATTATAAATAAAATTCTTTTTTACTTAAAGAGAATTTATTATATTATATTTTTTAGAATTTCTGAGCTGATAATGAAACTGAATATTAATGACAAAGAGTATGATGTAAAGTCATCACCTGATACTCCTTTGCTTTGGGTATTGAGGGATGAACTGCACCTTACGGGTACGAAATACGGTTGTGGAATCGGATTTTGCGGTACTTGTTCCGTGCTAATTGATGATAAAGTACAGAGGTCCTGCATAATTCCTGTATCTGAAGTAAAAAACAGTAAGATAATTACTATAGAAGGATTGTCTGAAAATGGAGACCATAAAGTTCAGAAAGCATGGCTCGATACGGGAGTTTCCCAATGCGGTTATTGTCAGCCGGGGCAGATAATTACTGCTGTTGATTTTCTGAATAATAATCCAAATCCAAGCGATGAAGATATTGATGAAGCGATGTCCGGTAACATATGCCGATGCGGTACATATAATAAAATACGTAAAGCTATTCATATTGCAGCAAAGGAGTAGATTATGAATGAATTAAAAATGACCAGACGCACATTTACAATAGGTGCTGCAATTGGATTAGGCGGTATCGTTACGGGGCTTTTTTCATCTCGTTCACTGTTCGCAGAGCTTAAGTCATTCGATAAAGATAAAAATGCCTTTTCACTAGAGACGAATATATGGCTGGAAATTACTCCTGATAATAAAGTAATTATTACAATTCCCCGCTCAGAGCTTGGGCAGGGAGTTCGCACTTCACTCTCTATGATAACAGCCGAAGAACTGGATGCAGACTGGGATTTAATAAGTGCAGTAAATGCACCCGGTGATAAAAAATACGGAAATCAATCTACCGGCGGAAGCACGAGCATCAGAGTTTTCTGGGAACCTCTCAGAGTGGCAGGGGCACAGGCAAGGCAAATGCTGATTAATGCAGCAGCAAAAAAATGGAATATTGCTGCCGGCAAATGCAGGACTGATAAAAGCTACGTATATGAAATCGGCGGAAATAATCGCTCTTTGCCATACGGAGAATTAATTGATGTGGCATCGGAACTTCCCGTGCCTCCGGTATCTGAAGTAAAATTGAAAGACCCGAAAGATTTTAAATTAATCGGAACTACTCACTGGCACATTGATAATCCCGACGTAGTAACAGGAAAAGCAATTTACGGGTCTGATTATAAATTTGAAGGTATGAAATATGCGGTCATCATCCGCCCGCCTGAAATCGGTGGTTCTCTAATTTCTTATGATGATACAGAAGCCCAAAAAACTGAAGGATTTATTGCTTCATATGAATTGCCTCAGGGTATTGCGGTGGTTGCTGAAAGTACATACTCTGCAATGCAGGCATCAGAAAAAATTACGGCTGAATGGAAGTCCGGTCCCCTTGCCGGTAAAGACAGTAGAATGCTCGCTCAGGAATTAAAGGAAAAAATAGGAGAACTACCTCCGCTGCCTGAAAATACAACAAAAGAAATTGAATTTGAATATGAAGTACCGCTTTTAGCACATTCCACAATGGAGCCAATGAATTCATTTGCTCATTATCAAAATGGCAGATGTGATATTTGGACTATTACTCAAAATCCCCAGAGAGCAAGAAGTCAAGTAGCTAATGCTTTGGATTTATCCGAAGATAATGTAACTGTAAATGTTCTGCTTTCAGGAGGAGGATTTGGTCGCGGGCATATGAATGATTTTGTGGAGATTGCCGCAAGAATATCAAAAAAATCAGGTTATCCCATCAAATTTAATTATACTAAATCTGATTGCATAAAAAATGATTTTTACAGACCTTACAGCGTACATAAAGTAAAATCGGGAATAGATGAAAAGGGAAATATCACCGGCTGGATACATAAGTCAGGCTCTCAGGGCAGCGTAAAACCGACTGACCCGCAATATGATATTAATAATATTCAGAATTTGCATACTGCAATAGATTATTCTATCCCAAACGGTCCATGGCGTTCGGTAAATAATACACAATTAATTTATGTAAATGAATCAATACTGGATGAACTTGCTTATCTTTCAGGAAAAAATCCTCTTGAATTTCGTCTTAATCTGACAACAAATAAGCGATTTAAAAAAGTAATGGAATATGTAGCAGAAAAAGCCGAATGGAATCGCCGATTGCCTGAAAATTGGGGGCGGGGAATTGCAGGATTTATCGGTTACGACGGATTTGCAGCACACGTGGTGGAAGTATCTGTTTCAAAATCCGGTGAACTCAAAGTAGAGAGGGTAGTAGCCGCACTTGATTGCGGAATAGCAATTAATCCGGGTAACGTAAAAGCACAATTTATGGGTGCTGCCACAGATGCCTTATCCGTAGCATTAAAAGCTGAAATTACAATTAAAGACGGCAGAATAGAGCAAACAGGTTTCAATGATTTTGAATGGCTTACTATGCAGGAAGCCCCTGAAATAGATGTTCATATAATACCAAGTGCCGAACCACCCGGTGGAATTGGAGAGCTTGGATTGCCATCTGTTGCACCGGCTTTGTGTAATGCAATTTTTAATGCAACAGGTATCAGGGTAAGGCGACTGCCGATAAAGCATACTTCGCTTGCACACAGATAATTATCAAGTATAACTTTTGTAAATATATTTAGCAATATCAAATGAAACTTGACAAAGGATACATTCACATATATACCGGAAACGGCAAAGGCAAAACATCTGCTGCTCTCGGCATAGCTATAAGAGCGGCAGGAGCAGGACTTAAAACATACTTTGCTCAGATTATGAAATCTTATATGTATTCTGAGCTGCTTATACTTAAAAATATCTCTCAAATCAAAATTGTACAATTTTGTGATGATAATTTTGTAATCCAAAAACGTAAGCCGAATTCGGGAGAGCTGAAAGCTGCACAATATGCAATGAAGAAAATTATAGATGTGATGCTAAGCAATGAATATGATTTGATAGTAATGGATGAAGCACTTGTTTCTGTTTATTTCGGATTGATTACTAATGATGATTTACTGGAAATAATCAATGCAAAGCCCCATAATACTGAACTAATCTTAACAGGCAGATATGCTGATGAATCAATAATAGAAAGAGCAGATATCGTAACAGAAATGCAAGAGATAAAACATTATTATACTAAGGGCGTTTTATCCCGCAAAGGGATTGATTCCTGATAAAAACATTTTATTTAACTTTTTTAATATTGTTATGGTTAGAATATTATCAATAGAAACATCCGGCAATGTATGCTCAGTTTCAATATCCAAAGATTCTGATATTTTAATTGAGCAGAATATTTATATGTTCAATAAGCACGATAAACTACTTGCGGAGATGATTCGCAGAACTTTAAATGATGTGGATATGAAAATAGAATCACTTGATGCAGTTGCTGTATCATCAGGTCCGGGTTCTTTTACGGGTTTGAGGATAGGAGCAGCAATAGCCAAAGGTATTTGCTACGGTGAAAGCCCTAAATTAATTGCAGTTCCTACCTTGTCATCTCTTGCATATAGTGCTTCCCGCAATGCAAACTTATCTCTTTATGATGATATAACCGCAGTAATTCCTTCGCATAAAAAATTGATTTATGCTCAAAAGTTTAACAAAGCAGGAAAAAGTAATAGCGAGATAGAAATTACAGAAATTGATAATTTCAAATATGATAATAATTCTTTTATTTGCGGACCGGGCAAAGAAAAACTCAGCCTATCCATAAACAGGCATTTTGATATACCGAAGGCATCACTAATATCTGAACTTGCATTTGAAATGTATAAATCAGAAATATTTGAAAAATCTGAAGATTTTTCTCCGATGTATGTACAGGAATTTATCCCAAAATAATTTAAAGAAAGAAGTGTTTTTGCAAACACTACATCAGATTTTAATGAATAAAATCGGATAGCTGATAAAAAACACGGATGAATTTAATTTTTGATATTCCCTTGTCTCCTGCCATTGTAGGAACTAAATGGAGTGAACTGTTTATGAGTGCATTGTTCTCCTCCGTCCTTCAGTTACTCCTCCAAAGGAGGGCAAGAAAACTCCCCTCTTGAGGAGTGATTTTCAAAAGCGGGGTGGAATGGAATATCTCAAAGAATGAATACTTCTAAATTTTCAAATTCCCTGCCACAAAGATGACCCACCGAGCCTGTGTAAAAACGATGAAATCCAAATATTATAGAAAAATG
>CAZIXJ010000296.1:0-4199 GCA_964542835.1 uncultured Hyphomicrobiales bacterium | reverse complement strand
TATTAATAATAACATACTTATACTGTTTCAGCCTGCCGAAGAAATTGCTCACGGGGCTAAAGCAATGATAGAAGATGAAAAATTTGAACAAATTAAGCCTGATTTTTTATTCGGGCTTCATAACCTGCCGGGTTTTCCTTTAGGTAGTGTGATATATCGTGAGGATATATTTGCATCTGCATCTGTAGGTTTAATAATTAATCTTGAAGGCAGAACTTCTCATGCCGGACATCCCGAAAACGGAATTAATCCCGTACTTGCAATGACGGGAATTATAAACGGACTTATTGCAGTCCCTTCTTTACACACCGGGCTTGCAGATTCAGCAAATATTACAATTATTCACAGCAAACTTGGTGAAGTAGCATTCGGTACTTCTCCGGGTGAAGCTGTAATAATGGCTACACTAAGGGCTCATAATAATGATTTGATGGATATTCTGAAGGATAAATCTGTTGATTTGGCTGAAAATATTGCCAAAACTTATAATCTAAAAATTAATTTTGAATGGGTAGAAGATTTTTCTGCTACAATTAACGATAAAAAGGCTGCCGACGTAATATTGAATGCTTCAAAAGAACTTAAATACAAGATAATTGAAAAAGAGAATGCTTTCCCGTGGTCAGAAGATTTTGGATTTTTTGGGGAAAAAGCAAAGACGGGATTTTTTGGTCTGGGAAGTGGTGAAAACCATCCTCAGCTTCATAATCCCGATTATGATTACCCTGATGAATTAATTGATATAGCCACTAATATATTTTACCGGATTGTGAAACATTTTAATTGATTTTTATAATGCATAGTACATCATGGATTGAAATTAACAAGGACAATATAAAAAGAAATCTCAAATACTTAATTAAGCGGATTGGCAAAGCCAAATTTACTTCTGTAATAAAAGGTAATGCGTACGGACACGGTATTGAGACTTATTTGCCGGTAGCTGAAAGCTGCGGGATAAATTCATTTGCTGTCTCCGATGCTTTTGAAGCCTATCAGGCAGAACAGGTAAAATCGGATGATACCGAGCTTATCATAATGTATATGATAGATAATGGTGATTTGCAGTGGGCTATAGAAAAAGATATAGCATATTATGTCTTTGATTTTGACAGACTTGAAAAAACACTTGAAGTATCAAAAAGAATCGGCAAAAAAGCCAGAATACATATAGAACTTGAAACGGGAATGAACCGAACGGGATTTGAGGAGCAGGACCTGAATAAATTAATTGATATTTTGAAGTCCAATCTTGAACATATCCAGTTCGAAGGAATCTGCACGCACTTTGCCGGAGCTGAAAGCGTAGCAAATTATCTCAGAATTATTAATCAGTTTGATAAATTTAAGAAATTCAGAGATTTATTCAATACTTTGAGGTTACTTCCTTATTATTACCATACAGCCTGCTCGGCAGCAGTCCTGACTTATCCTGAAACTATTCTTAATATGGCAAGAATTGGAATAGCACAGTATGGCTTTTGGCCCTCAAAAGAAACGAGGATGTATAATTTGCTTTCCGATACAAATAAATTCACAAAAGACCCGCTTCACAGAGCATTATCATGGAAAAGCAAAATAATGACCATAAAAAACGTAAAAGCAGGAGATTTTGTAAGTTATGGCAATTCTCACCTTGCTCTAAAAAATGAAAAACTTGCAATTATTCCTGTCGGTTATTCTCACGGATATTCAAGGTCTATGAGTAATCTGGGTCATGTTTTAATCAACAAGAAAAAAGCTCCGATTGTTGGTATGGTAAATATGAATCTCATTATTGCAGATGTTACTAATATTAGAGATACTAAAATAAATGATGAGGTAGTTCTTATAGGTAAACAGGGAGTACATGAAATAAGTGTTTCATCTTTTGCCGATATGGCAAATTATGTGAATTACGAAATGCTCACAAGGTTGCCTGATAGTATTCCGAGAATTATTAAATAATAGTAAGTTGCTTATGCATTTAATTGACTATATAATTGTAATCGTATATCTCGTAGTAGTTTTTCTTGTTGGTGTATATTTTTATTTCCAAAATAAAAATCGTGAAGATTATTACGTTGGTGGTAGAGGAATAAAACCCTTTCACGTGGGGCTTTCCGTAGTAGCTACGGATGTTGGCGGTGGCTTTTCTATAGGGCTTGGAGGTCTGGGCTACGTAATTGGATTATCGGCAAGCTGGCTGTTATTTACAGGTTTGCTTGGAGCGTGGCTGGCAGCGGTATTTATTATTCCCAAATTAAAACTTCTTGATAAAAAGCACGGTATGCTTACTTATCCTGATTTTTTGAGGCACAAATATGGTGGCAAAGTAGCGCTGGTAGCAGCTATTATCTCAGGAATAGGATATATGGGGTTTACAGGCGGGCAGGTACTTGCCGGAGCAAAACTGGCTTCAGGCACTCTTTTTGAAAATATTCCATGGGATATTGACCCCTTTATGTTTTCTATTTTGCTTATCTCTACTGTAATTCTTCTTTATACTGTGCTTGGGGGCTTGAAAGCAGTTATTTATACTGATACAGTGCAGTGGCTGATATTGATTTTCGGTCTTGTATTTCTTGCTATCCCGCTTTCACTCTACAAAATCGGTGGCTTTGCGCCACTTTATGAATTACTGCCTGATAAATTTATGACGCTCACTAATGTCAGCTTCACTCAAATTATTAACTGGATGGTAACGATTATACCTATCTGGCTTATAGCGATGACATTGTATCAGAGGATGTATGCCACAAAAGACGTAAAGGATGCAAAAAAGGCATGGTATATTGCAGGAGTATTTGAGTATCCGATTATGGCTTTTATGGGTGCTTTTCTCGGAATGATTTCAAGGATTTATTTTCCGGATGTTGACCCCGAGATGGGGCTTCCAATGTTGATAAAGACTGCTCTGCCAATTGGAATAACGGGGCTTATTGTAGCAGCATATTTTTCTGCTATTATGTCCACTGCCGATAGCTGCCTTATAGCATCTTCCGGTAACATCGTAAATGACGTAATTGAAAGATATTTTCTAAAAAATCCCTCACATAAATTAATGATGAGAATCTCCCAGATTGCTACTTTACTAATCGGGGCTTTAACTATTTATATTGCAATTTCTTTTGAATCGGTGCTGGATGTTATTTTGCAGGCATATGCTTTTATGGTGGCGGGATTATTTATACCTACTCTGGCAGCTTATTTTATAAAAAAGTCATATCCCGCGGCAGCTCTTGTAAGTATGATTACAGGTGGAAGTACAGCCCTAATAATAATATTCGGCAAAATTGAGATGCCATTTGGATTAGATCCGAGTTTTTATGGAATTTTAGTTTCTTTAATTTTATTTGCTATAGTTGCTTTTTTTAGTAATAAATTCAGTCGTAATCAGTCATAATATTTTTAATTAATTTATGATAAATAATAATGATTTGTATTAAAAACGACAGTATCGAACCTTATTACAATATGGCTGCAGAAGAGTATCTGCTTAAAAATATTGATGTTGATTCATTTATGCTCTGGAGAAATAATAATGCTATTATAGTTGGCAAGCATCAGAATACGCTGGCTGAAATTAACGTAGATTATGTAAAAGAAAAAAAAATAAAAGTAGTAAGGAGATTATCCGGAGGTGGAGCAGTTTTTCACGACCTTGGGAATCTCAATTTTACTTTTATTCAGACAGGTGAAGAAGGCAAACTCGTTGATTTTCAGAAATATACAAAGCCAATAATTGATATTTTGAAAAAGCTCGGAGTAGATGCCAAGTTTGAGGGCAGGAATGATATTACTATCGAAGGCAAAAAGTTTTCAGGTAATGCAGAGCATGTTTTTAGAAATAAAATACTGCATCACGGTACTTTGCTTTTTACCTCAAATATGAAAGATGTTTCAGATGCGCTAAAGGTAAACCCGTTAAAATTCAGAGATAAAGCTGTTAAATCAGTAAGAAGCAGAGTAACTAATATCAGCGACCACCTGAAAGAGCAAATTGACCTTGATACATTTACTGATATGATTATGCAGCATATTATGGAAATGTATCCTGAAGCCAAACCATATGAGTTTACCGATGAAGATAAAGTAGCAATACAGGAATTGGCTGATAAAAAATATTCTACATGGGAATGGACGTTTGGCTATCAGGCTAAATATGACTTCAATAAACTTATAAAAACACCCGGCGGAAATATTGAATTTCATATGAA
>CAZIXJ010000295.1:0-4207 GCA_964542835.1 uncultured Hyphomicrobiales bacterium | reverse complement strand
TCTTTGCTTTAAAATGTTACGCTTTTGCTCAGGATGGGAACGAACTTGTGAATGCCCGGATTATTTCAGAGCATAATGAGTTAATAGAAGGTAAAAACCGAATCGGCGTACTTTTTGATATTGAAGAAGGCTGGCACATTTATTGGAAAAATCCCGGAGATTCAGGATTGCCGACGGAATTTGAATGGGAAATTCCTGATAATGTAAGCATATCAGAGCCGTATTTTCCTGCCCCCAAAAAAATTCCTTTCAGTGATATGGCAAACTTCGGATATGAAGATAAAGTAATAATTTTTTTTGACCTGAATATTGATGATGATATCAAAAGTAAACAGATAGAACTTACAACAAATATTAAATGGCTTGTTTGCAAAGAGAAGTGCCTTTCAGGCGGAGCCAAAATTGATAATACATTCAATATTAGTAACAACAACACAAAAACCGGCTATTCAGATATTTTTAACGAATTTCAATCACGCCTTCCGGAAAAAAAGGATTTTAATGCAAATGCAGTAAAAATGAATGACTCAATACTTTTAACAATAAATGATTCAAAAATACCTGATAAGGCTCAGTTTTTTCCATATGAAAATGGAATTTTCAAAAATGGAGCAGACCAGCAATTTAAAAAAAATGATGATAGTTATAATTTAACTTTCCAAATGGATAATTATCGAATAGAAGAGCCTGAAGCCATAAGCGGTGTGCTAATAATTGAAAGAACAAACGAGAAATATTTTTATGAAATTTTTGTACCTATTAATTAATGGAGTTATTATGAATTACTTAAAATCATTACTCATTCTATCGGCAGTGTTCGTATTAATATATGCGAATTCATATGCACAGGAGGCAAAATTGAATGAAAAAGCACCTGCTTTTACTCTGACAGACAGCAAAGGCAACACACACTCCCTTTCCGACTTTGCCGGCAAAACAGTAGTGCTGGAATGGATAAATTACGGTTGTCCTTTCGTAAAAAAGCATTATGATTCGGATAATATGCAGAATTTACAGAAAAAATACGCAAAAAAAGGTGTAATATGGCTTGCAATATGCTCTTCTGCCGAAGGCAAACAAGGATATATGAAGCCTGATGATATTAATCAAAAATCAAAAGATATGAATGCAGAATATACGGCATATTTAATTGATGCTTACGGCAAGGTAGGAAAAATGTATGGAGCTATGGTAACTCCTCATATTTTTATTATTGATAATAGTGGAAATCTCGTATATGCAGGTGGTATTGATGACAAACCAAGCACCGATAAGTCAGATATCGAAGGGGCAACAAATTATGCAGATAAAGCCCTTAAAGAAATTTTAAGCGGTAAGAATGTTTCCACTCAAACAAGCAAGCCTTACGGTTGTTCCGTAAAATATGGCAATTAAAAACAAAGCAAAATAATAATGAGAATAACCTGAAAAATTCATTGAATTTTTCGGGTTATTCCAAATATTCAGACATCGCATCAAGCAATTTGTCTTTCGTAAGAGGTTTTGGCAGATAATTGTTGCAGCCTGCGGCTTTTGCTTTGTTTTTATCACCGTGCATAGCATATGCAGTAACTGCTATTACGGGAACAGATTTATCAAATTTTCTGATTTCCGCTGTAGCCTGATAGCCATCCAGTACAGGCATTTTAATATCCATCAGAATTAAATCAATTAATTTCTGCTTTTCGCTATATATATCTACAGCTTTTTTGCCGTTCTGAGCCTGTATAATATTAATTTTTGAAGGTCTGAGCATCCTTTCGAGCAATATGAAATTTGTAGGATTATCTTCGGCAATAAGCACTGTTTTATCTTCCCAGTTTAAAAGCAGTTTGCGAATTTCATCCGATTTTTTTTCAATATTACTGCCGGATGATTTTTTATAAGGTATGGAAAAATAAAAAGAGCTGCCGCGGTTTATTTCCGATTCTAAGCTGATTTTTCCATCCAACAGCTCTGCAATTCCTTTTGATATTGAAAGCCCAAGCCCTGTACCACCCGACTCTGATGTATAGCGGTTAGGCAATCTCGTGAATCTGTCAAAAATTATTTTTTGGTTGCTTTTAGAAATACCTGGACCTGTGTCTTTTACAAAAAACTCAAGCATTTCGCCTTTTACATCATATCCGAATTCTACGGAGCCTTTTTCGGTATATTTGATGGCATTTTTAATAAGGTTGTTCATTATTTGCTTTATTCTCGTCGGGTCAGAAAGAATATAATGAGTCAAATCATCCCTGCTGTGATTAACGAGTTTTATATCTTTTTTGCTAATCAACGTAGGGTCGGTCTTAAAAATATTTTCGATTTCTTTCATAGTATTATTTATATCAAATTTATACATATTTATTTCAAGCTGATTGGCTTCAATTTTTGCAATATTGATAATGTCGTCTATCAGTTTGAGCAGATGCTGACTGTTAGATGTAATAATATCCACATATTCTTCAAATTCGTCAGTAGTAATGGTTTTGTCTCGCAGCAACTGAGAAAAACCGAGAATACCATTCATAGGTGTTCGAATTTCATGAGACATATTAGCAAGGAATGCAGATTTCAGTCTGTCGCTTTCTTCAGCTTTATGTTTTGCTTTTATTATTTCGCTTTCAAATTTCTTTCTTTCAGATACATCTCTTGCTATGCTTATTATCAGTTCTTTGTCATCATAATCTCTGATTATACCTATTGATATTTCCACAGGAATTCTTTCTCCTGTGGATGTAATGAAACTTTTGTCATATACGGGGATTTTGGCGCCATTTTTTAACATTTTAAGAGTAATTTCGGACTCTATTTGCTGCTCTATTGGTATTACGTCAGATAATGTAATTTGCGTAATTTCTTCCATCGTATATCCAAGCAAATCGCAAGCCCTCAAATTTGCTTCTCTTATTCTGCCTTCAGTATCCATTATGAAAATTGCATCCTGACTATTTTCAATAATTGTTCTGTATTTTTGTTCACTTTTTACAAGTTTTATCTTTGACTCTTCCTGTTGGGTAATATCAAAAATAAAACCTTCAAGTATTGGTATTCCTTCTTCATTGTGGGCTACTTTGCGTCCCTGCTCAAACACCCATTTGATTTTTCCGGTTTTATCATTTATTTTATATTTTATCTCATAAGTCTTTTCTGAAGTAATTGCTTCATTAATTTCGTTCCAAACTTTATCTTTATATTCCGGCAAAATTAAAGAATCAAAACTAATTTCCTTTTGAATAAATTCATTGGGTTCATATCCGGTAAGAGTTTTAGAACCTTTGCTGACAAATTGCATGGGCCAATCTTCTTCAGAAGTACAGGAGAAAACCATTCCGGGTACATTATCCATCAGAAAATTCAATTTGCTTTCACTTTCTTTCAGTTTGTTTTCAGCGAGTTTTCTTTTTGTAATATCTCTGCCAAGCACTATTAATGCTTTTCTTGTGCCATCTTCATTAAATACGGGCTTTTTGATTACATCATAGATTTTATCATTGCCGTCCTTATCAGTAATTGTTTCTTCAGCGTGGGAAACATCTCCGATTTTCCATGCTTCTTCATCTGTAATTACACATATTTCAAAAGCCTCTTTATGTTGAGGAGACAGCTCAATCAAATCTATATCAGTTTTGCCTCGGTAATCCTTACCGACAAGGTCAAATAATTCAAGGTCTGCATTATTAGCCTGCAGCCATCTTCCCTTTCCGTCTTTAAAGCAGATTATATCGGGAGAAGCATCCAGCAGGCTATTGATATTGGTTTGCTGTATTTCAGATTGCTTCAAATGCTCATGAAGAGTTTCACGGTATTTGAATTCTTCTGACACATCTACCGCAATACCTATTACGTAAACTGAATTGTTTCGGAATTTTTTTAGAATTATTTTTACGGGTGTTGACTTATTGGCAGTTACCGAATGATAAACACCTTCATAATATGCACTGCCTACTTTGAGAGCTTTTTCTATTTGCTCGAGCAGAACCATATCACGGAGGTTCTCTCTCATATTAAACCCGATAAGCACATCTTTTGATGAACCTATTATTTCCACAAAAAAATCATTGCAGTGTGTAATTACGGTATTTTCATCGTAAATGAAAATACCTGCAGGAGCTATATTGTAGATATTTTGCAGGTGCTTCTGCTCATACTCCATTTCTGCAATTTTTTGCTCTAGAGATTCATTTTCTCTTAATAACCTGTCATATTTATCTTTATAAACTTC
>CAZIXJ010000294.1:0-4209 GCA_964542835.1 uncultured Hyphomicrobiales bacterium | reverse complement strand
AATCTCTTTCAGTATGCCTGTCCCCGAGATTTAAAAATGACAGGTCATATTCATCGGAAAAATGCAATCTATAGTTTTGAATTTCTTTTGGCTCAATTGTTTGAGCAAAATTATGTTGAAATGCCAATTGTTGGAATAAAAATCAAATTTTATTTTTTCTTCGAGAACACTTCTGCTCCAGCCTTCATGAAATGATTTTTCAAGATAAAAAACCTGTTCCTCTTTCTTCTTTAACTTACTGAAAATCAGTGAAATATGACCCCATGGAATTTTGGCCACAGCTTTTGGCGAAATTTCATTTTCTTCAATACTCTCATATACCAATTTCATTCTGTGAAGACTTCTGCTTGAAAACCCTTTCATCCCGACAAACTCTGCCTGTAAGTCCCGCGACAGCCTGTCTATTACTGAAGTACCCCATCCATGCTTGGTTAGTTCTGAAATAGTTTTGCCAATATCGAGATATGCCATTATCATTTCAGAGTTTACAGCAACGAGACTCTTATATTGTGCTTGTCTTACTCTGTCTTTTAATTCGGTCAAAGTCCGAATGTAATTATCCGGTAAACTATTCATCAGCTACATTATAATTGTTTAAAATAATTGCAAATATAATTCAATAATTGATGTAACGCAAATATTAAAATAAATTATTCGCAAGAAATCTTGCCCATTTCAAAACATTTTATTATTTTTCCATTTTTTGCATAAGGAAATTGAATTTTCAAAACAACAGACACAAATATCGCAAACCAAAAAACAAGCAATGGCTTCGGCTGGAAAGCCTTTGCTGTGTCTGTGCAGGAGGGCTTGGTTCTGGAAAATTGCTTGAAGGCAATAATTATGTTTGCATTTTTAAGGATATTTCATTAATTTTAAAATGAGCAAGATTGAAAAAATATTATTCAGGTTATTATCAGGTGCATCTGATAATAATTTTAAATTTAAAGATTTGCAATTAATCTTAGAGTATTTCAGTTTTGATAAGAGAATTAAAGGTGACCATCACATTTATACACATTCTGATATTCCTGAAATAATTAATATTCAACCAAAAGGAAAATATTCTAAAAGTTACCAAGTCAAACAAATAAGAAAGATTTTAATTAATAGAAAATTCACAGGGAAATACGATGTTTAAATATGAAATAATTATATACTGGAGCAAAGATGACGATTGCTACGTTGCTGAAGTCCCTGAATTACCGGGATGTATGGCCGATGGCAAAACTTATCAGGAAGCATTATCCAACACTGAAATTGTAATTTCAGAATGGATAGAAACAGCAAAGTCTTTAAATCGTCCAATTCCTGAACCAAAAGGCGAAAGATTAGTTTTTGTATAAGTAAGAATGCTTTCAAAACCACAACCAAAAACATCCCCAAAAAAAACAAACACTAAGCAATGGCTTCGGTTTGGGAGCATTTGCAAAGTTTACATAAATATTTGGATTTTATCAAATTTAATTCTATTTTTGATTTTTTATAATAATATATTAACTATGAAACCTGAAAAAATATTATTGAAAATGATTAGCGGGTCAAAAAATATTAAGTTTGATGACATCGTCAAATTATTATATGCTTATGGTTTTACTTTGGAGAGGATAAATGGAAGTCACCATATTTTCAAGAAAGGTAGCATTAATAAGATAATTAACATACAAAACGTAAAAGGTGAAGTAAAACCATACCAATTAAAGCAATTATTAAATATTATTGAAAAATATGATTTACAAATTGAGGAATAAAATGAAAGATTATCATATAAACATTTTTTATAGCAATGATGATGCAGGATACATAGCTGATATTCCTGATTTGCAATATTGTTCGGCATATGGTAGTTCACCACAAGAAGCATTGGAAGAAGTTTTAAAAGCAAAAAAGTTATGGCTTGAAACCGCAGAATTGAATAATGATAAAATCCCTCAGCCAAGATACAGGCCCGCACTTTATCAATTAGTACATTAATTTTTTCCATAGCACTTTCAATCCCACACATAAAGCAAAACATACATCACGCAATGGCTTCGGCTTGGGAGCCTTTGCTGTGGCTGTGCCTTCGGGCTTAGCTCCCGAGAAGGATTATGAGGAGGGGTGGCTGGAGGCTGAAACTTTGGATAATGATGAATGGAATGACTATTTAGCTATGGGAGAATGGTATATTGCTCAAGCCATTAAATAATTCGTACAATATAACTACAACTCTAAAATTAGAATGGTCTGCCACTGAAAATACAGACAATTACGATTTGCAATTAACTGATGATGAATATTTCGAATTAATTAAAATTGATGAAAAAGCAATAAGTAGCACATGTTTCATAACAGAGTCGCTTGATTCGGGCATCACATATTTCTGGCGAGTTAAGGCTCACAACGATAATTCCGAAGGCAACTGGTCGGAAATATTTTCATTCACAACGGATTATCCTTTCTCAGTATCGGATATTTCAAATTCTGTTTTTAGTATCTCTCCCAATCCCGCCTCGGATTATATCGAAATCTCCTTTAGCAACAAAGGGCTTCAGCCCTTTGCAGATAGCGAAGAGATTGAGATATATGATGTGCTTGGGAATGTGGTTTGGAAATCCACCGCAAACACCCTCACCCCAGCCCTCTCCCAAAGGGCGAGGGAGCTAAGAATTGATATTTCTCATCTTCCTCGTGGAGTGTATTTCATCATTAAAATTGGAAATAGAACAGAGAAGTTTGTGAAGATGTAGAGAAAATAATTTTTTTTTACAATCAAAATAGGCTCTCAAATGTGAGCTTTTTTTATTTTGCTCTATAATATTAACTGTGGATGAATATAAAATTAAATTTTCAATTATTGAAAAAAAAATGTTTAATTCTGCACCTCAGAAACGGTATAAATAAAAGAGGATGATTGTTTATTATAAAAGAAGTATTATGGAAAATTTGTTTGAAAATGAATATTGCAATGCTATTAAGCAGCGAACTATTGTTTATTATGGCAATTGGAACCCAACTAACGAAGTCAATTTGGGTGATTATGGACTTATGCATGGTAATAAATTTGTCAAAATCGGTAATCTTCAAGATGTAGGTATTGATTTTTCAGTTGGGTCAAAAGATGAAGTTTCTTCAAAAAACATTTTTTCAGAAGATTTTGTTGATTTTGTTATTGAAGATGCAACTTTAAATGTAAATGATTTTAAAAGAGCATCACTTGAAATTGACCTTGAAAATGCAGGGAATTTTTTTCTTAACCTTTCCGGATGCAAATTAAAGTATATTCTTGATAAAGAAAACTTAAAATTTCCAATTATTAATGCAATTAACAGGTTTCAGTTAGAATGGGAGTACATTTATATTACGGATGTTATTGAATGCGAGAAGTTGTTCCTATCAATATCCAATGGACAAAAATCATATCTAAAAATCAATACCGCTATTCCAAAAGACAAAAAAATAAAATTGACTGACCCAAATCAAAAATGGGTAATAAAGGAAAAAAACAATATTGGATATTTGATAAATAACCAAAAGAAAACGACCCCGCTTTTTGGAATATGCGGATTTAACAACAATTGGAAAATAAAAAGAGAATTTGCTCCTGTTATGATAAAAAATTCAAGATTCTTGACATCATATTTATTGGCAATGAATAAATTAAGTTATTATGGTGTTAATAATCTATATGATTCGGATAATATTGAAAAGTTAGGACAAAAATATAAAAGAAAGGTTGTAAAATATACTCAGTTAGATTACCTGAGAAATGATTTAAAAAACGGGATAACATTCAGATATGATTATCCATATGATTATAATAATAAACTTGAACCTGTATTTGATAGTGAAATTATTATATTACATCAATTGTTAAATAAAAATGCAAGACGAATCAAAGAATTGCTTTATCAATCGAAAGAAACAAAAAATGAATATATATCTTTAACTCTTACATATGATGAAAATTCAAGCTTTATACAAATTTTATAACATTATAAAGTTGAAATTCATTATGGATTTTGTTTTGATACCCACATTCATTTCATTTAAAAATAGTTCTGTAAAAATTCCTATCATTAACTTTTTCAACATTATTTAAGGTATCCTTAAAAAACACTCATTTTCCAAAAAAAGAAAATTTATGAGGTGGTAAAAATAAGAAATATTTTGAGTATTTTTCTAATAATTCTAATTTTTGAAGATGTTTTTGGATAATTTTCCAATATT
>CAZIXJ010000293.1:0-4209 GCA_964542835.1 uncultured Hyphomicrobiales bacterium | reverse complement strand
ATATTTTTTGTTGTTCTGAAGTATGTTATATGAATGAAAGCGAATTGGTATAAGTCGGGTGATATAATTTACAAAATAAAAATGGATTTAGCCATAATTTGTATTCGGCAAAAAAAATTATAAATATTCCTGCCAGCTTTTGATTTCTATTTCTGATGTAGTTACTTTGCAAAAAGCATATATAAAAGCACTTGCAAGTCTGGCATTTGTGATTAAAGGTATGTTGTAATCAACCGATGCTCTTCGAATGCTATAATCATTATTAAGGCTGTTTTTTGATAGATTTTTTGGTATATTTACTACCATTTCTATTTTCTTTTCCTTCAAATATGTGAGAATATTTGGCTCACGGTCTTCATCGGGCCAATAAAGGATGGTAGAATCTATCCCGTTTTCTTTAAGAAACATACTTGAACCTCGTGTAGCAAAAAGATTATAGCCTCTCTCATCAAGCATCCTTGCACTGTTCAGAAGTTCCACTTTTGAACGTGTGGGTCCCGTGGAAAGAAGTATGTTTTTCTGTGGTATTTTATATCCGACTGATAGCATTGCTTTTAGAATAGCTTCATAATAATTATCTCCTATGCAACCTACTTCACCTGTTGATGACATATCTACACCAAGTACGGGGTCGGCTTTTAATAGTCTTGCAAAAGAGAACTGCGGTGCTTTTACACCAATATAGTCAAGGTCAAACAGAGATTTATCAGGTTGGTCATATGGTACATTCAGCATTATTTTAGTTGCTGTATCAATTAAGTTATACTTCATAACTTTTGAAACAAACGGAAAACTTCGGGATGCTCTGAGATTACATTCGATTACCTTAATATCATTGTCTTTTGCAAGAAACTGTATATTAAAAGGACCTGATATTTCCAGCGCTTTAGCTATTTTTCTGGTAATTCTTTTTATTCTTCTGATTGTTTCAA
Organism: uncultured Hyphomicrobiales bacterium; assembly: GCA_964542835.1. Lineage (GTDB taxonomy): Bacteria > Bacteroidota > Ignavibacteria > Kapaibacteriales > UBA2268 > CAZIXJ01. Next base: position 3,277 of record CAZIXJ010000293.1, on the reverse strand, counting down.
TATATAATTTTTGAGCCGGAAAAACAATAGTAGCATCTCCGGAGTGAACACCTGCAAATTCTACGTGTTCGGAAATAGTATAAACGGGTACTTCGCCTCTGTCACCGACTGCATCTATTTCGATTTCTTTTGCTTCCTGTATGAATTCGGAAACTACTACTGGATGTTGCTTAGAAACATTAGCGGCAAGAGTTAGGAAATGCTCCAGTTCACTTTTGTTCGAAACTACATTCATAGCAGCACCTGACAAAACGTAAGACGGTCTCACAAGCACAGGAAATCCTACCTCATTTACGAATTCATATATCCCTTCCATATCTGTAAGCTCTCGCCATCTCGGCTGGTCAACTCCAAGATTATCCAGCATTGTAGAAAATTTATGTCTGTCTTCGGCTCTGTCAATATTTTTTGGTGTAGTGCCAAGTACGGGAATATTCTTCTTGTCAAGTCTCAATGCAAGATTGTTTGGTATCTGACCACCTACGGATACTATAAAGCCCATTGGCAGCTCAAGGTCATATATATCAAGCACTCTTTCCAAAGTTAATTCATCAAAATACAACCTATCACAAATGTCATAATCAGTAGAAACTGTTTCAGGATTGTAATTTATCATAATAGAACGATAACCTTCGGATTTGACTGTATTAAGTGCATTCACACTGCACCAGTCAAATTCCACGCTGCTGCCTATACGATAAGCACCCGAGCCGAGAACTGCAACGGAATTTCTGTCATGTTTGAAATCAATATCATGTTCGTCGCCACTATATGTGAGATACAGATAATTAGTCTGAGCAGGATATTCTGCTGCAAGAGTATCAATTTGCTTTACAAATGGCTTTATCCCTCTTGAAAGTCTGTATTCCCTTACTTTCAGCAGGGCATCATTCAAATCAGATGTTTCATCTTTATGGACAATTCTTGCTATCTGAAAATCTGAAAACCCCATCTTTTTTGATGACAAAAGCAATTCATCAGGTAATTCATTAAGTTCGGAATATTGTTTCATTTCATACTTCAAATCAAAAATATTTTTTAACTTTTCCAGAAACCATTTATCAATTTTTGTAAGATTATGAACTTCATCTACAGTATATCCCTCATAAAACGCATTGGCAATAGCAAATATTCTCATATCTGTAGGTTCGGAAAGTTCCTCGTCAATATTTTCGAATACCATATCCTTATTACCGACAAATCCATGCATTCCCTGACCAATCATCCTTAATCCCTTTTGAATGGCTTCCTCGAATGTCCTGCCTATTGCCATTATTTCGCCTACACTCATCATACTCGAGCCGAGATTTTTAGATATTCCGTGAAATTTACCCAAATCCCATCTTGGTATTTTTACTACTATGTAATCAAGTGCCGGTTCAAAGAATGCAGATGTAGTTTTAGTGACTGAATTTTTAAGTTCATGCAAACCATATCCAAGACCGAGCTTTGCAGCAACAAATGCAAGCGGATAGCCTGTTGCTTTAGAAGCTAATGCACTTGACCTTGATAATCTTGCATTTACTTCAATTACCCTGAACTGCTCGGTTTTGGGATCGAGTGCATATTGTATATTACATTCACCAACTACACCAATGTGCCGAATAACTTTAATTGATGTTTCTCTCAATTTATGATATTCAGAATTAGTCAAAGTCTGAGACGGAGCGACTACTATACTTTCTCCCGTATGAATACCAAGCGGATCAAAATTCTCCATATTACAAACAGTAATACAATTATCAAATCTGTCACGCACTACTTCATATTCTACTTCTTTCCAACCTTTGAGAGATTCTTCCACTAATATCTGGTTAGAATAGGAAAAAGCTCTTGATGCCAGAGAACGCAATTCATCCATATTTTCACAAAATCCGCTTCCAAGTCCACCCAAAGCATATGCAGCTCTTACTATTAACGGAAATCCTATCTCATTGGCAGCAGATAGTGCTTCTTCCATATTATTGCAGGCTATTGATTTTGGGCTTAATACGTTAATTTCATTTAATTTTTGAACAAAAATATCTCTGTCTTCAGTGTCAATTATAGATTGAACAGGTGTGCCAATTACTTTTACGTTATATTTTTCAAGTATTCCGTTTTTGAATAGTTCTACTCCGCAATTAAGTGCAGTCTGACCGCCGAATGCAAGTAAAATCCCGTCGGGACTTTCTTTGGTTATTACTTTTTCTACAAATTCAGGAGTAACGGGAAGAAAATATACTTTATCGGCAATTTCTTCAGAAGTTTGTATTGTCGCGATATTTGGATTAACGAGGACAGTATAAATATTCTCTTCTCTTAGCGCTTTAAGAGCCTGCGAACCTGAATAATCAAATTCTCCGGCTTCTCCGATTTTTAATGCACCGGAGCCTAATATTATTACTTTTTTTATTGAATTATCAACCATTGTTTTTGCTGTCCTCGATTAAATTTATAAAATCTTTGAATAAATATTGTGTGTCATTTGGTCCGCCTGATGCTTCAGGGTGGAACTGAGTTGAGAAGAAGGGCTTGGTCTTATGACTCATCCCTTCATTCGTATTGTCATTAAGATTTATAAAAAGTGGTTCCCATTCATCCGAAAGAGTTTTATTGTCTATTGCGAAACCATGATTTTGAGATGTTATGTAACATTTATTTGTGCCTGTTTGGATAACGGGTTGATTGTGGCTTCTGTGACCGTATTTTAATTTGTATGAATTAGCACCACCTGCCAGAGCCATTAACTGATTGCCAAGGCATATTCCGAATATCGGCTTTTCTCCATCGAATGCAGACTTTAGATTATCTATTGTTTTTTCACATTTCACAGGGTCGCCCGGACCATTTGATATAAACAGTCCGTCGTAATCATCACCTGAAAAGTCATAATCCCATGGCACTCTAATAACTTCAGTATTATAATCAAGCAGGCAGCGAATTATATTATTTTTCACCCCGCAATCAATTAAAATGATTTTGTGTTCGCCATTTCCGTATGTTTTCGTTTCATCTATACTAACCAAATCAACAAGATTTTCTGTGTTAGGGTCGTAATAATCAATTTCATCATTCCCGAACACTAATTTGCCAAGCATAGAGCCTTTTTCTCTGAGCTTTTTTGTAAGAGCTCTTGTATCTATCCCAAACATTGCCGGCACATTATTTTGTTTTAGCCATTCAGAAAGGCTTTTAACGGCATTCCAGTGGCTGTGCCTGAAAGAATAATCAGAGACAATAAGTCCGGAAATATGGACTTTATCTGATTCGAAGAATTTTAGTAGAGTATTTTCGG
>CAZIXJ010000292.1:0-4263 GCA_964542835.1 uncultured Hyphomicrobiales bacterium | reverse complement strand
GAACCCGAGGAAGAGTGGCTTGATATAGTAACTACTGCCAAAGCCAAAGATTCTATAGTAAAATATTTTAAAGAAAAGCACAGAAAAACTGAAGAAAAAGGAAAGGCAATTTGGCTGAATAAAATCAAAGACAGAGGGTTCAATATAACTGAAGATAATTTTAATTCTCTGATAAAATCATTGAAATTTGAAACTCCTGAAGACTTTTATTATGCTCTTGGCACGGAAAATGTTGATTTATCCAAAGTTTATATGTATATTAAGCTCAAAATAAGAGATGGATTTAAAGTCCCTCATAATGCTGCAAAGCAAAACATGGCATTTAATCCCGATATTGAGAATAATATGGGTGCTAATTCATCTAAAAGCATTTTAGCTAATCAACATAACGAAGTATATGATATGCAAACTGAAGAAACATTTAAAAATAAAAAAATTCAACTAAAGATTGTAGCACTGGATTCCCCGTCAGTAATTGTCGAGCTGAATAATATTATTATGGAAGAAAATGAAATAGAGCTTCTGGGAATTAATTTCGAATCAGGGGAGAAAAATATTACGGGTTTTGTCAAATTAAAAATTAATTCTAACGTTATACTTAACAATATTTCAAAAAAAATCAAGTCTGTTCACGGAGTGCATTCTCTGGAAACAGAAATAATTAAATAGAAAAGTAATTTTATTAACAAATAGAAATAAATGAAGTGAATTTACCGGTTATACTTTTTGGAATACTTGCCGTAATGGCAATAGCGACAGCAGTAGTTACGGTTACGAGCAAACATCCCGTAAAATCGGCAATGTCGCTTGTAGTTCATTTTTTCATGCTTGCTGGATTATATCTCACAATGAATGCTCAGTTTATTGCTGCTGTGCAGGTGCTTGTATATGCAGGTGCTATAATGGTACTTGTGATATTTGTAATAATGCTTCTTAACCTGGGCAATGAAGAAACTCTTCAATTCAGGTTCCAAACGAGGCAGGCTGTAGCAGTATTTTTTGCATCTGCATTAATTGTATTGCTGGCTTCGGTTTTTATCTCGCACAGCGGTGCATTTGTAGAACTGCCTGAAAAATCCTTTGAAATAAGCACGGCTCATAATCTCGGAAACGAACTCTATACAAATTATCTGTTTCCTTTTGAAGCTGTTTCAATATTGCTGCTTACAGCTATAGTAGGTGCGATAGTTCTTGCAAAAAGAAAATTAAGTTAAAATAATAGAGAATTTTAATTATGCTTGAATCAATTCCTTTACATTATTATCTCGCTCTTTCCGCTGTAATTTTTGCTATTGGTACGGTAGGAGTATTAACGAGAAGAAATGCCATTATAATTTTTATGTCTATAGAGCTGATGCTTAATTCTGTAAATCTCACTCTTGTCGGATTTTCCACATTTATGGGTGATGCAGCGGGGCAGATATTTGTGTTTTTTGTGATGGCGGTAGCTGCCGCAGAAGCAGCCATAGGGCTTGCCATAATACTTGCACTGTTCAGAAATAAGCAGACAGTTTACGTGGATGAGGTTAATATTTTAAAGTGGTAAAAAATATTTGTTTTGATATAACTGTTTTCAAACCCGAAAAGTTTCATAATTTTTCGGGTTGTTTAATTAGAGCTTTCCAATTTGTAGGGCAATAATTATCTATGCAAAAAAATAAAATCAATCTCGTATTTTTTGCTTCAGGTGGCGGTAGTAACGTAGAAGCCATCCTGAAAAATATCGAATCAGGACAAATAAGGGCTAATCCTGCTGCAATTATTACTAATAACTCTTCTGCAGGAGTTGTTGAAAAAGCTCTCGCTGCAGATATTCCATATTATCATATCAGTTCAGTTACGCATCCTGACGAGCATGAGCGAACTCGCATTATTCTTGAAGTCCTCGAAAGGCATAATGCAGATTTGATAATACTTGCCGGCTATATGAAAAAGCTTCCTGAAGAGATAATTATTCAATATGAAAACAGAATATTAAATATTCATCCGGCTTTGCTGCCAAAATTTGGCGGTAAGAATATGTACGGTATGAATGTGCATCGTGCAGTACTGGAATCAAATGAAAAAAAATCAGGTGCTACGGTTCATATTGTAAATTCTGAATATGATAAAGGAAAAATTCTTGCACAAAAATCCGTAGAAGTAAAAAATAATGACAATCCCGAAACACTCCGAAAGCGTGTATTAAAGGCAGAACACACCTTGTATTCAGAAGTAATTTCCAAAGTAATATCAGGAGATATTAATCTGAAAATATAAAATTACTTGTTTTTATAAAAAAATATTTTTAATTTTGTATTCTGTATTTGCGAAAAATTCAACTGGGACGTGGCCAAGTGGTAAGGCACCTGATTTTGGTTCAGGGGATCGCAAGTTCGAATCTTGCCGTCCCAGCTTTTTTATTTTGAAATAATAAAATGTTACAATGGTAGAATTTAAAATAGCTTCAGGACGCTCAAACTTGCCGCTGGCACGCAAAGTAGCAGGTCAGCTTGGTTTGGAATTAGCCAATACTTCCATTCGCAATTTTAGTGATGGTGAAATCTGGGTAAAATTTGAGCAGAATGTAAGAGGTATTGACTTATTTATAATTCAATCTACTTTTGCACCTGCAGATAATATTATGGAACTGCTTCAGCTTATTGATGCTTCTAAGCGTGCATCAGTAAGAAGAGTAACCGCAGTAATACCATATTACGGATATGCAAGGCAGGACAGAAAAGACCAGCCGAGAGTATCTATTACGGCAAAATTAGTAGCAAATCTGCTTACAAGGGCGGGAGCTGACCGAATTATATCAATAGATTTGCATAGTTCTCAGATACAGGGCTTTTTTGATATTCCTCTCGACCACCTTTATGCTTCGCCTGTATTAATAAAAACACTTAACAGATTAGAGCTTGATAACCTTGTAGTAGCCTCTCCCGATGTGGGAGGAGTAAAGACGGCAAGAGCTTATGCCAAAAGGCTGGGAGCTGAGCTTGCTCTTGTTGATAAGAGAAGACCAAAGCATAATGTAGCTGAGATATTGCACATTATCGGTGATGTAAAAGATAAAAACGTAGTAATAGTAGATGATATGATAGATACAGGCACTACATTTGTAAAATGCGCCGAAGCATTGAAAGAAAAGGGAGCTAAAGATATTATCGGATTGTGTGTGCATCCTGTTTTTTCCGGTAAAGCCACAGAGCTTATCGAAAATTCCGATGCTATCAGACACGTTTTCGTAACTGATACTATACCGCTGAAAAAAGAATATAAGAAGATTTCTGTTGTTTCTGTTTCTGAATTACTTTCCGAAGCAATTTTAAGAACTCACGACAACAGATCAATCAGTTCATTATTTGAAATTGAAAGATAGATAACAAAATACTATAAATTTTCGAGGATATAAAGCCATGAAAGAAGTAACTTTAAAAGTTAAATCAAGAGATACCGGAAAACAAAAATCAAAGGAATACAGAAGAAACGGTCTGGTACCCGGAATTTTTTATTCCAAGGGTGGAGATAATGTTAATATCCTTGCTGATCCGCTTGCCTTAAGACCGGTAGTATATACTTCATTAACACGCATTGTAGAGCTTGTAGTAAATGAAGAAGACGTAAGACGTTGTGTATTGAAGAAAGTTGATTTCGACCCTATAACTGATGAAATTATGCACTTCGACCTTCAGGGTATCAATCCTGGAGAAAGGCTTACAGTGGAAGTTCCATTCGTACTTAAAGGTCAGTCTGTAGGCGTACGTAACGGCGGTTTGCTGGCACAGTCAGTTTATAAAACCAGAGTTACCTGCCTTCCGAAAGATTTGCCGGAATCACTCGAAGTAGATATTACCGAGCTTAAAATCGGTGAATCAATTTACGTAAAAGATATGGCTATTGAAAATGTGGATATTCAGTTACCTGAAGACGCTATTGTTTGCTCTATCGTAAAACCAAGGGTGCTTGGAGATGACGAGCCGGATCTTGAAGAGCATACAGAAGAAGAAGGCGAAGGTGAAGAATCTTCAGAAGAATAGAATAGCAGTTTAAAAAAGTTTTTTTTTAGAAAGTCATTCTGAAGGAGCGAACTTTAATTAAATCCTGAAATGTGAATTTTTTATGGGTTTTTTAGATTCACTCTTTACGAATGACTTTCTTTTAGTATTATAAGGTTAATTTATGATAGATTTTCTTATAGCAGGGCTTGGAAATCCGGGTGATAAATATTCTGCATCAAGACATAATATCGGCTGGATGGTAGCAAACGCCCTAAATATT
>CAZIXJ010000291.1:0-4277 GCA_964542835.1 uncultured Hyphomicrobiales bacterium | reverse complement strand
TTCGACTACGCTCAGCAACCCTTAAAGATTAATATTTCTCATCTGCCGAGAGGTGTGTATATTGTGAGGATTGGCGATAGAGTAGAGAAATTTGTAAAGAAGTAGAGAAAATTGAAACTTCCAAGATATTCAAGACCAAGGATGTTTGAAGTAAAAATCGGGCTACTCTTCTCTCTTGTTTTAATACAAAAAAGCAACCGAGAGAATATATCAACGGCTGCTTAATTATTATTTTTAAAAAATTTATCTCTTCAGAACTGTAGTCTCTCCGAGTAGCTGATCGCTCACAGTGATAGTTCTGGCAGCGGCTTCATAAGCCCTCTGAGTAGAAATCATATCAGTGAACTCTTTCGTCATATCTACATTGGATTGCTCAAGAGTATATCCCGATACTTTAGTAGATGGAAATACTTCTACTGCAGTACCGATATTCGGTATTCCACTGTTTGGTGATACTTTATAGAAGTTATCACCTGTTCGGGTAAGCCCTTCCTGATTTGTAAATTTTGCAAGAAGCACCTGCCCGAGTATTTCTGATTCGCCATTACTAAATCCACCGCGAATAATACCTTTGTCATCTACTTCCATATTCAGAAGTGAGCCTGCCCCGAAACCGTCCTGCGTATTAATGGTAGCAGAATTATTAGTAGCATAGCTTGTAAGTCCTGATGACAAATTATTAGGGTCTGCAAAATTAACCGCAATATCCTTTGGCTCAGTTTCATCAAAAACAGTATTTCCAATTGCTGTATTCAAATCTGCTGCAGTAACCTGAGCGCTTGTAGGTGAAAGCAACGTTCCATCATTATTAAACGTGAGAGTAGTTTCAGATAACGGTATATCTACATCATTTACAGATGCAGCAAGTGTATATTCATTAGGATTTGCAGTCTTTGTAAATGAAAGCTGCAAATCATGTGTGCCGCCCTGTGTATCATATACTTTTATACTCGTCCTCTGTGTAAATCCTTCTTCATTTGTAGATTTGAGATTTCCCACAAATGAAATATCTTCAGTTTGTCTTGGTGGTGAAATAACATTGTCATTGATATTAAGATTTTCTTTTGAAGAGCTTAGGACATTTACTCCGTCAGAATTTTTAATTACTCTGCCTGTAGCATCTGTGCTTACGTTATATCCCTGCAAATAAGAACCCGAAGAAGAATCAACAAGATTGCCGTCTTCATCAATATTTAAAGCACCTGCACGAGAGAATAAATCCTGACCGTTTCTGTTATAAATAAAAAATCCGTCTCCCTGAAGAGAAAGATCCAAAGGTCTGTTTGTAGATTCTGTTATGCCCTGCGACATATCCTGTGAAACAGAACCTGCTTTTACTCCGAGACCGAACTGCAGTGGATTTCTTCCGCCAACCCCTGAAGTACCTTCAGAAGTAGGATTAGTACCGTAAGACTTGGTTTGATAAAGAAAATCCTGAAAATTCAGTCTGTTTGATTTGTAACCAATCGTATTAAGATTGGCAAGATTATTCGAAATCACATCGAATTTCTGCTGGTGAGCACTGAGTGAACTCGCTCCAATGCCCAGAGACCTGGTTAAAGCCATAAAACCCCCATGGTTAATAAATTATTTAAAAATTTCAGACTTATCAATCGGTCAAAGTCTGCCACGGGTTTCCCACCTTAAAAGGCAAGGTCCGACCCGTTTATGCAATTACGGCAGAGTCAATTTGCGTAATTACGTTATCATTTAGCTGTTCCTTATCCATTACCGTAATCACTGTATTATTAGGTACATTCACAATGAATACTTTATCATCCATCATAATCATTGGATTAACGGCATTTTTCTGTCCGGCTTTCAGGACTGCTTCGTCAAGTCTGAGCATTTCTGCATCCGATATTTGTATATCTCTTGAATTCATCCTTGTTTTAGCATGCCCCGAAAATTTTAACTTAGTAATTTCCTCATTCAGAAAATCATTAAAAGAAGGTCCGTTTATATTTTTGTTTACAGGACTTTTCTTTAGCTGATCTACTCCGCCTGCCGGCACAAAAGGAACGCTTACACCGCCGATAACAGGCATATTACCTCCAGATTAGTTGCACTTTTATTTAATGCAATTTACTAATAAAATATGTAAATTACAATAAAGCATTGCTAATCATCTTTCTGCCGATATATCACCAATGCTGTTCAGAGTTACTTCCAGCCCATTAATTACAAGTAATGTGCCTTCGCTCTTGAATCTGACAGCTTCAATTTTTCCGTTAATAAAAGTATCAGCAGTAAAAGTTGATTCATTTGCATTAGTAAGTACTACCTCGAATGAATATTCTCCATTCGGTGCTTTGCTCCCGTCATTAGTTTTCTTATCCCATTCTATTGTATGGTCTCCACTGTGTAGTTTATCAGAATTCAACTCAATAGTCCTCACAATTTCTCCGTTGTCATTTCTGATATTGACTTTTCCAGCAGTTGCGTTATATGGAGAATTAAATCCCATTGTGATATTATTGTCTCCGTCAATCTTAAATTTATCGGTAAATGCTTTTGCATTCTTACCGAGCATTCCCGGCAGTGCAGTATTGGCAATAGTCTCAGTAAGCAGAGAATTGCCTGCTGACTGCTCTTCAAGTAAAGATTTTATATCCGTCAGTTGCTCAAGCTGTGAAAATTGAGCAAGCTGAGTTGCAAATTCCTGATTATTATATGGCTTTAAAGGATTTTGTGCTTTTAGCTGATATGTCAAAAGCCTTAAAAACTCATCTTTTGAGACAGCATCCGAACTGTCTTTTCCTGTTGCTGCCGGAGTGGTATAATTGCTGCCGGCAGATGCCCCCGATACTCCAAAAGTCATTTCAACCTCCTGTTGAATTAAATATACTGCTCTATATAGCTTCCCTGCTTATAAATTACTTTTTTTGCCGCCCTTTGCCCTGATTTTTCCTCTTGCTGCTGCTCACGGCGGTCTTTTGTGAATGAATCGGAATAAGCACGCCTTTCTTTGGAACTGCTGCTTTCATCACGGCTGTTCCTGTTGCTCAAATCTCCGCGATAACTATCCTCATCATTCAGTTTTATATTTACAAGGTCCGTATTAATACCTTGCTGCTTTAATCCGTCTTTCAAAGAACTTATTTGATTTTCAAGTATTTTTACTGTTTCACGACTTTCAGCCTTGAAATTTATCTTTACATTATTATTTCTGATGTCTAATTCCACAAATACCCTGCCAAGTGCTTTAGGATAAAGATTAAGTTTTGCATTTACTGTACCGTTTTCCTGCCCTGTCTGTATCATTTTGGTAATTTTAGCCGGTACTTCCTGAGGTCTCACATTATTGAAATTAAGTGTTTTAGGCAGTTCTTTACTCTGCGTTTCCTGATTATTTTTTACCGGACTCAAAACTTCATTTGTGGAAAAATTCTTCTGAAAATTATTTTGATTGTCATCAAAATTCTGATTTTTTCCGTTTTGATTATCCTGATTGGTGTTTATTTTATTCAATGTGTCATTATTAACCTGACGTGCATTTTTAATTTCTCTGTTGTATTCTTTTGCAACTTCTACTCTGCTAAATTCACCAGAAAACTGAGTATTGAATGCTTTTTCAGTAGTCGGCTCTATCTCTTTGCTCTTTACAATTTTGACTTTAATATCAGAATATTTCTCCAGAAATTCAATTTTTTTCTCAGTTTCAATATTAATTGAACCGGTAGATTCAACTTTATAAATAATTTGAGTCTGACTATTATTACTATCGGCTTTTTTCAATGCATTAAGTATTTTGTTACTTTTATCGTTCTCGTTTATTCCTGTTTTATCAAGCTCATCTTGTATTGTTGTAATTTTTCTGTTTTTTTCTGCTTTTAAGAATATATCAGCGTCTTTAGATATTATTGTTTGAGTTTTTTCATCTAAACCGGTTGCAGCTTTTATATCTGGAGACAAAGAGGATACGTCAGATTTCATTGCTCCTTTTACGGCTTGATTTAATATTGCATCTATTTTATTCAATAGCTTTTCATCTGTTATTCCGGATTTTTCCAAATCTTTAAGTATAGATGTTATTTTTAGGTCTGTTTCTGTTTTTATGGGCTTGTCAGATTCCTTCAAAGCATTAAGTATTGTGTTGCTTTTATCGTTCCCGTATATTCCGGATTTTTCCAAATCTTTAAGTATTGAACTATCCGGCATTTGAGTTGTATTAATATTTCCTGATAATGCAGAATTTAATTCAGTTTTTTGTGATTTTCTATGAGATTGTGCAATATTATTATCTTTAATTATCTGCATATTATTTAATTCATTAT
>CAZIXJ010000290.1:0-4279 GCA_964542835.1 uncultured Hyphomicrobiales bacterium | reverse complement strand
AGATGAGTATCTTTTAAAGCAGGTTGGCGTTCGGTTCGACGTAATGCGGTTTCAATATTGTTAAAAATATCTCGCATTTGTCTCATTTCATCACTAACGAGACCTCCTTTCTTATAATTTTTTTGAATTATTTCTAATTTTTTCTTTTCTTCGGTTGTTAAAAACTCGGCTGTTTTATACCTATTTTTTTCGGTTATTTGCATGGTTATGTCCTCCTGGTGGTTAAAAAAAATAATATTTCTGATAATAATACTTTCTGTGTCGCTTATGGCTCAGGAAGATAAAAAGTTAATTCGTGAAGGCAATAAGCTGTATGAACAGCAAAAATATGATGAAGCTGAAATTCAGTATATGAAAGCAAATGAGAAAGAGCAAACTCATATCGCTGATTTTAATATTGCAGATGCTCTCTATAAGCAGGGAAAATTCAAAGAAGCAACCGAGAAATTTGAAGAGCTTACTGCTGCTGACCTCAATGATGAAAAGCTCGCTTCAGTATATCATAATCTCGGAAATTCCTATCTGCAATCAAAAGAATTTGAAAAGAGTATAGATGCTTATAAAAATGCTTTAAGAAAAAATCCTGATGACGATGATACAAGATATAATCTGGAATATGCGAAGAAAATGCTCCAAAAACAACAGCAACAGCAGCAAAATAAGCAGAATCAGGACGAAAACAACCAAAATGAGGATAATAAAGACAAGCAAGACCAAAAAGATAAAAACAATGATAAGCAGGATAATAAGCAGCAAGACAATAAGAATGATGATAAGAAAGACGGCGACGATAAACAAGACCAACAGCAACAGGGAGATAAAAAGGAAGACGAAAAACAGGATAAGCAACAACAGCAACAACAAGGTGATAATAAAGACGAACAGGGCAAACAAGAACAGCAACAGCAGGCTCAGAAAAGAGAAGGCAAGATTTCAAAAAAAGATGCTGAACGTATGCTTCAGGCTCTGCAGGAGCAAGAACGCAAACTGCTGAAAAATCTAAAAAAGAAAAAAGGCGAATCACAAAATCTTGAAAAAAACTGGTAAAATCTAATGGTGATAAAAAAAATGAAAAAATTCAATTTGTTTTTCTTAATATTTTTAATTTCTATTCCGGCTTTTTCTCAGAATTTCACTCTGAGAGTAAGCCATAATCCTGTCCACGTAGGGCAGAGATTTGAAATATCCTACAAAATTGATACAAGAGCCGGAGGATTCAAGGCTCCTTCATTTTCAGGCGTAAAGATTTTAAGCGGACCCAATCAGTCCCAGTCTATGTCTTTTATAAATGGAAGAAGTAGTGTAGAGGTGAGCTATTCTTTTATTGCCGTTGCCGAAAAAGAAGGAAAAATTACAATTCCCGGAGCTACGATTAATGCTGACGGCGAGACTTTAAAAAGTAATTCCGTTGAGCTGGAAGTCCTGCCTGAAACCGAAGCTCAGAAGAGACAAAAAGAACAAAAGAAAAAGCAGGAGCAGTCACTTCAGCAGCAGGCTCTGGATTTGCTTGAACGGACTATTTTTGTTGAATTAAATGTAAATAAAAGAAACGTTTACGAAGGCGAGCAGTTCATTGCAGAATACAAATTATATATTCATCCCGAAATAAATATAGCAAGCATTCAGCCCGGCAGCATTCCGGTATTTGAAGGATTCTGGGCTGAAGAAATTGATTTGGGACAGCTTAACTATGTAACTGAATATCGTGATGGCGAGCCATTCCGCTCTGCTGTAATCAAGAAAATGATACTTACTCCGCAAAGAGCCGGGAAATTAAAAGTTGACCCTTTTGAATTTGATTTTGTTGCAAGACTGAGAGTGGAAGGTCGCTCTCGCAGGAACGACCCATTTGCCGATTTCTTTAATGACCCGTTTTTCGGTGGCAGCTACAGAGAATTTCCATATCATACTTCATCTGCAACTGCCAATATAAATGTAAAACCACTACCCGAGAATGCCCCTGAATCTTTTAATGGCGCTGTCGGTAATCTTAATGCAGATATATGGTTTGATAAAACTGAAACAAAAACAGGAGAACCCGTAACGCTGAAAATCAAGCTTTCAGGCAGAGGAAATTTGAAATTAATATCAGCCCCTGCAATTGAATTTCCGCCGAGTTTTGAACTTTATGACCCAAAAACCACGGATAATGTAAGAGTAAATTCCGCAGGAATGTCGGGTGATATTATTTTCGAATATCTTGCAATTCCACGTAATCCCGGTGATTATGAAATCGGACCGATTGAATTTACTTATTTCAATCCTCAAACTGAAGAATATGAAACAGTAACTTCAGAAAAATTTATAATAAATGTAACCAAAGGCAGCGGTTCTCAGGAGTTTATATCAGGCACTCAAAAATCTGATGTGGAATTGCTCGGAAAAGATATAAGATTTATTCAAACCGGTAATGAACTTCATAAGAATAATTACCGTTATTTTGCTTCTCCTTTGTATTTCATTTTGAATTTATTGCCGTTTTTGCTGTTTTTTGGTTTCTTGTATTACAGAAAGAAAAACAGGGAACTCTATGCCAATACCTCACTGGTAAGAAACAAGAAGGCATCCAAAGTAGCTAAGAAACGTCTTGCAGAAGCTGCAATACATTTGAAAAACAATGATAAAGAAAAACTTTATGAAGAACTCTCAAAGGCTCTTTGGGGATACGTAAGCGACAAACTCACTATTCCTGTAGCAGAACTTACCAAAGATACCGCTCATAAAAAATTATCCGAACTGAATATAGAAGAGGCAATTACAGATAAACTTATTAAAACAATAGACCACTGCGAATATGCAAGATATGCTCCGGGAGCTGAAGGCGATATGAAAACTACTTACAAAGATTCCGAAGATGTAATCATTGCTTTGGAGGGAAAAATAAAATGAAACTATTCTTAATAATATTACTTTTTAATTTTTCTTTATTTGCCGGTGAAGCTGAGAAAAAATTCAGTGAAGCAAATGAATTATATAACTCCGGCAATTACGAGCAGGCAATAGAGGTTTATAAATCAATAATTGATAACGGTTACAATGATTCAAAGCTATTTTATAATATCGGCAATGCTTATTACAAATCAGACCAAATACCTGAATCAATTCTCTATTACGAAAAGGCTCTGAAAGCTAATCCCGACAATGAAGATGCACAGTTTAATCTCAGGCTGGCTAACCTCAAAACTATTGATAAAATTGAAGAACTGCCGAAAGTATTCTATGCCGAATGGTATGACAGCCTGCTGAAAATGACTACAAGCAACGGTCTGGCACTATTTTCCACTATTGTATTATGGATAGCATTTTTGCTGTTTATTACTTTTATTCTTATAAGAAGCACTTTCCTGAAAAAAACTTCATTTGCATTGGGTGGTATGGCTTTGGCTGTATTTATTGCAGTCAGTATATTTGCATGGAACTCTTATCAGACAGAACAGCACAAAAAAGAAGCGATTATTTTCAGCAGCAGTATTTACATAAAAAGTTCACCGGATGAGGCAGGCACAAATCTTTTTATGCTGCACGAAGGCACAAAAGTAGAAATCTTAGATTCAGTGAATGACTGGTATAAAATAAAAATCAAGGACGGCAACATCGGCTGGCTCGCTCCGGGAAGCGTGGAAATAATCTGATGTGATTTTTTTAATGTAAATTAACGGGAAGTGTTTTAAATTAAAGGTTGCCCCCTTTTCAGAAGCAACCTTTTTGTACTTTAGATATTCATCGTCATTGGGATGCTTACCGAAGAAGTAATATTATCAGAAACAGAACCTCCCATAGCACCAACAGCCGAACCACCGGCACCACCGGCTCCGCCTACTGCACCAATCTGAGTAACTGCTCCACCGGCTCCACCGGCACTGTCGCTACCTGTAATACTTCCGCCTCCGCCAAATGTAAACCAGTTGCCACCGCCACCGGCACTTTGGGATGAATTCCCTCCTGCACCTCCGGTATTGAAGCCGTCGGCAGATGCGTTCTGAACTCCACCGCCGGCACCACCGGCACCGCCTGTTTGTGTGCCGGAATTAGTAGAACCGCCACCGGATTTGTTTCCGGTATTGCCGCCTATGCCCGTTCCGGTTTCGCCGAATGTATCGCTTCCTCCCACTACGTGCTTCATTGCTTCGGCATCAAGTTGTTCGTTTTTTTCCAGATTACCAAGTTTAATTCTTGACATATTCAAACTCCTTTTTTGAAAATTGAAAAATATTATTTGAAAAAATACAAATATTTTTCTTAAAATTAAAAATATTTTTTATAATTGAATTAATTTTAA
>CAZIXJ010000289.1:0-4311 GCA_964542835.1 uncultured Hyphomicrobiales bacterium | reverse complement strand
GTAATCCTTCTCTATCCTGATTATCAGAAGTAAAATCAAGATAGTTTTTTATTTCCGGTACGTTATCTTTTGTAAGTGCAATCTGAGCGAGTCTTATCAATGACATTTCTATCTGACTTTGACTAAGGTCAGTAGATTTGCATACTGAAAGATATAGATTCTCTGCAGAATTTAGATTTTTCATTGCAAATTCGGTATTTGCAAGATGATACTTGAGCCAGTTATCATCAGGATTATCTTTTATTTCTTCAAGAAGGAGGTTTTTATTACGGATTTGCTTGGCTTCGTCATCTTCAAAATATCCGTTGTGAATTATCTTAATACTGCTGTCAATTATTTCCAGCCCTTCGTCTTCAATGCTTTTTCTGATTTGTTCGTGTACTCTGCCATTGTATCTAATGCCCGGATGGTTTCTGAATAATCTCGTGTAGTTGTGCACGGATTTTATACCTTTTCCGAGACTGTTTATTATCTGAATATTTACTCCTCCTGCGTTTGTATCGGCTATGATATTCTTTATCCTCGTATGTTCTTCTTCTTCAATTATTTCATCACAGTCCAGCGAAAGTATCCAGTCAGTTCTCATATGTGATAAAGCAATGTTTCTCGCATATGAAAAATCATCTTTCCAGTCTGCAAAATAAATTTCTGCGTTTAATTCTACAGCCTTTCTTACAGTATTATCCGACGAACCTGTATCAACAATTACTACCTGTTCTGCTAATCCACTAATGGAATTAAGCAAAACGGGCAGATTCTCTGCTTCGTTTTTAGCAATTATTGCAACACCTATGCTCATACGGATTATTCTTAAGTTAATTATTAAAAGATGAAGCTGTATCAGATAGCATTTATAAAATTTTTTCCACACCAAATAAATACTTGCTATTATGAGACAGCTTCAGAATATTCAGGTCAATTATTCTTCTATTTTCTTTTTATATGCTTCTGCATCCATCAAATCATCAAGCTCAGATGCATCGCCAATTTCCATTTTTACAATCCATCCTTCTCCGTAAGGGTCAGAATTAACAGTTTCAGGAGCATCATTAAGCGATTCGTTTACTTCAATAATTTTGCCTGATACAGGAGCATTTAGTTCGGCTACTGTTTTTACAGCTTCTATAGTGCCAAATTCATCATCTTTTGCTACTTCGGCAGAATCATCCGGGATATCTATATAAACGATATCTCCGAGTTCACCCTGAGCAAATTCTGTAATACCAATAATACCTATGTTACCTTCCACTTTGATCCATTCATGATCTGTAGTGTACTTTAATTCACCTGGTACGTTCATTGTTTTCTCCATAATAAAATTATCAATAATACATTGAGACAAAAAAACTTAAATTGCAAAGTCTCATGATGTAAAAATAACAAATTTAAATTGTTTTCCAATCATTTCTTTCCAAATATTTAGTATCAATATTACCATCTACAAAATCTTTATTCTCCATCATTTTTTTATGGAACGGAATAGTAGTAGCTACCCCTTCTATAATAAACTCATCTAAAGCCCTCTTCATTTTTGCTATGGCTTCTTTTCTTGCAGGAGCGTAAGTAATTAGTTTGGCAAGCAATGAATCATAATAAGGAGGCACTTTATATCCCTGATAAATGTGAGTATCCACTCTTACTCCATGCCCTCCGGGAGCATGAAACACGGTAATTTCTCCGGGAGCAGCCCTGAAATCATTAAATGGGTCTTCGGCATTTATTCGGCATTCTATAGCGTGCATATAGGGTTCGGCTTCCTTCAGAGTGAGCTTTTCGCCTGCTGCTATTCTTATCTGCTCTTTAATTAAATCTATTCCGAGGGATTCTTCTGTTACGGGATGCTCTACCTGTATCCTTGTATTCATTTCCATAAAATAGAAATTCATATCTTTATCCACGAGGTATTCAATAGTGCCGGGTCCTGTATAATTCACAGCTTTAGCTCCCATTACGGATGCTTCTCCCATTCTTTTTCTCAATTCGGGAGTTACTACAGGAGAAGGAGCCTCTTCGATTAGCTTCTGATGCCTTCTCTGCAGAGAGCATTCTCTTTCGTTCAGATGAATTACATTGCCGTGCTTATCGCCAAACACCTGTACTTCGATATGCCTTGATGCCTCTACAAATTTTTCCATATATACATCAGGGTTACCAAAGAAAGATTCCGCTTCGTTTCTTATTACGTTGTATGCTTTTTTAAGTTCATCAGAAGAGTAGCAGAGCCTCATACCTTTTCCTCCGCCACCGGCAACCGCTTTAAGCATTACGGGATAGCCGGTTTCTTCTGCTACTTCGAGAGCATGCTCCAGCGACCTGAGCGAACCTTCACTTCCGGGTACTACGGGTACGCCGGCTTTTTTCATAGTTTCTTTGGCAATGGATTTATGCCCCATTTTTGATATAGCATCAGCAGAAGGTCCGATAAAAGTAATATTATGAGATTCGCAAATCTCAACAAATTTATCGTTTTCAGCCATAAAGCCATAGCCCGGATGAATTGCATCTGCATTGGTTACCTCAGCAGCAGCAATAATAGCAGGTATATTAAGATAGCTGTCCCTGCTTTGTGGAGGTCCGATACAAACGGCTTCATCGGCAAATTTCACGTGAAGAGAATTTTTGTCGGCTTCAGAATAAACCGCTACTGATTTTATTCCCATTTCCCGGCAGGCTCTGATTATTCGCAAAGCAATTTCACTTCGGTTAGCTATTAAGACTTTTTTAATCATAATCAATCCGGTTTTATGTAAAATAATGGCTGATTATACTCAACCGGTTCTGCATTATCCACTAATATTTTTATGATTTCTCCGCTTGCATCCGATTCGATTTCATTCATCAACTTCATAGCTTCGATAATACAAAGAGTATCACCTTTGCTCACTTTGCTGCCTTTTTCGGCAAACGCATCAGAATCAGGCGAAGGCGCCCGGTAAAATGTGCCTACCATAGGAGAAGTAACTACGTGATAATTACTTTCTTCGGCATCATCGAGAGTATTACTTTTGGTATCTGCAGGCGTTTCAGCAGCCGGTGCTGCAACAGGCGCAGCTATGGGCGCACTTTGAATATTCTGCTTAATTTTTTCAGGCTTATCCTGTAATTTCAGATAAAAGCCGTCATCTTCCAACTCCAGAAAGTTGGCTTTGCTGTCATTGAATAATTCAATAATCCCGCGTATCTTTTCAAAATCCATTTTAACTCCATAAAATACATAATAAAAAGCATAAACGAGGATATTAAAATAATATTATTCTTTTACTCTTTCTACGTAAGCACCATTTTGGCTGTCAATTCTTACCACGTCCCCTTCATTAATAAAAATCGGCACCTGAATTTCAGCTCCGGTCTCAACAGTAGCGGGCTTGGTAACGTTAGTAGCAGTATCTCCGCGGAAACCGGGTTCGGTTTGTTCCACTTTAAGATTTACGTGAGGAGGCATATCAACAGCCAGCACTTTATCTCCTTCAAAAGCAATCTGTACGGTTTCATTTTCTTTCATAAATTTAGCAGGCTCACCTACGGCATCTTTTTCTACGGGGATTTGCTCATAAGTATCGGTATTCATAAAATTAAAAAATTCGCCGTCATCATATAAATATTGAAAAGGCTTTCTTTCTACTCTTACAAAATCAATAGATTCGCCTGAGCGAAATCTGTGTTCGGCAATTTTTCCTGTAGAAATATTTCTCATTTTCACCTGATAAAAAGCTCCGCCTTTGCCGGGCTTTACGTGGTTGTATTCCAGTACCTGGCAGTTATCACCGTTAAATTTAAGTATTGCACCTGAACGCAAATCAGAAGTGCTGCCCATAATTACCTCATAATTTTTATATAAAAAAAGAGGTGACGATAGGATTCGAACCTACGTACGCGGTTTTGCAGACCGCTGCCTAGCCACTCGGCCACGTCACCTTTGGAATACAAAAATAAGACATTAAAATAAATTTTCCAAAAAAAATAAAAAATTATTTTTTCAAAATCCGAAAAAAGATTATATTTGTATTCTCTGAAATGCGGAAGTGGCGGAATTGGCAGACGCGCTATCTTGAGGGGGTAGTGTCCACAAGACGTAGGGGTTCAAGTCCCCTCTTCCGCACCAAAACCCTTGCTATTACTGCAAAATAAATTATTCCCTGACGTTTCCCCTGACAAAAATCAAAACTATCTGTGTTGATTTGAATTTTAGCAAAAATAAAAATTGTAACCGAAAGTGCAAACGAAAGTGCAATCTTATACCAAGTTGCTTTCAATCATATAATATATTTCATAAGAACTATATGTTTTCTCATTGCGAAACTCCGATTTCGC
>CAZIXJ010000288.1:0-4313 GCA_964542835.1 uncultured Hyphomicrobiales bacterium | reverse complement strand
TTGTTTTAAATGCTGTTATCTATATAGCGCTTGGCTTTGCTTTAATTGAAGTATATTTGAAAGTTAATAAAATATGGAAAAGAAAACACGAAAAAGAAGTCGCTGCTTCACAATCTCTACTGGGGCTTGGCTTATCCTTATTTATTTTAATTGTCTGGTCAGTTAAATACATGATAGAGGGTGATTACGAATCCATTGCTGATAACGGCATCTATTTAATTGAAACATCTGCTATGATATTAATCGGTACCGGGCTTTTCGTAAAAGAAAACAAGGGAAAGAATTTTTTCCATTTGATACTACAAGCTATTAAACTTGAAAAAAAGGAGGCATCCTACTTAATTAATACTATTTCAGGCAAAAAAGAAGCTATGGAAATAGTTAACATCCTGCATCAACTTGCGTGGATAGATAATGAACTCGACAAAAACGAAATTAAATTAATTAAAGATTTTGCTAAAAACTGGAATATTAACTATGATGAAAATGATGATAAATTAATTCCGGTTCCTAAAGAATTTACAGGAAAACTGAAATCAATACGAAATTGTTTTGAGAAATATCTTGATACAGAACCCGAAAATGAGCAAACAGCTCAGCTTCAGGATTTGATGCAAAATCTGATTACTGCAGATAACAAAACTACCGAAGAAGAAGAAATTATTTTTGATGAAATAAAAGGAATGCTTAAACAATATTTGAGTAAAAATTCCAATCCAAAATATTTTCACGTATTAATTGTTCCCCAAGAAAAAAGCCATTCTGAATTAATTCATACTCTGAAGCCCGATGCTCAGGAAATTCACACTGCAGGAGGAATTGCATTTTCCCTTGAAAAATATTTATCTTTTAAATATGCAGACATGATGTGCGAAAATTATCGCAAAAACGGACTTTTTACAATAGTTTACGAGCTTGAATAAGATATTTTTCAAAATATTATGCATCCTTTTTAGTTATTATAATAATTTGTATAATTTTTATGGATATATTATGAAATTTTTATCAATATTATCACTAATTTCATTTTTATTTTTATCAGGAAATTTGAAAGCTGAAGAAATCGAATTGGAAAGCAGCATACTATCAGGCATCAAACCGAGATTAATTGGTCCGGGCATTACTTCCGGCAGAATTGGTGACATAGCTGTAAATCCAAACAACCACTCAGAATTTTATGTAGGAGTTGCTTCCGGTAATGTATTCAAAACTACCAACGGAGGTACTACCTTCTCCCCTGTCTTTGATAATCAGGACGTTTATTCCATTGGTGTAATTGAACTTGACCCGAACAACCCTCACACAGTCTGGGTAGGAACCGGCGAGAACAATTCACAAAGAAGTGTTGCCTGGGGTGACGGAGTTTATAAATCCACCGATGGTGGAAAATCTTGGAATCACATGGGCTTAAAAGAATCCGAACATATCGGCAAAATTATTATACATCCGAAAAACAGCAATATTATTTACGTTGCATCTCAGGGACCTCTTTGGAAAGCAGGAGGTGAAAGAGGCTTGTATAAATCTACCGATGGTGGAGAAACATGGGAAGAATCACTTTATATCAGCGAAAATACCGGCGTTTCCGATTTGGTAATGGATCCCGGTAATTGTAATGTAATGTATGCTACTACATACCAAAGAAGAAGGCATCAGTGGACGTTAATCAATGGCGGACCTGAAGGAGCGATATACAAAACTACAGACGGCGGCGAAAACTGGTTCAAAATAATGACTGGAATGCCTTCGGGAGATATTGGGCGAATTGGGCTTGCAATTTCCCCCGTTAATCCTGATTATGTTTATGCAATCGTAGAAGCTGCCAATGGTGGTGGATTTTACAGAAGTACGAACAGAGGTGCTACCTGGGAAAAAAGAAGTAATAAAGTTTCGGCATCACCGCAGTATTATCAGGAAATTGTTCATCATCCCGTAAATCACGAGTGGATTATCGTAACTGACACTTATACCGAATACACTGATGACGGCGGTCTTACCTGGCACAGCATTCCTACAAGCCACAGACACGTGGACGACCACGCTATCTGGATTAACCCTGAAGACCCTCAGGAATGGATAATCGGAGGTGACGGAGGATTATATCGCACATTTGATGCGGGAAAAACATGGGATTTTATGGAAAATCTTCCTGTAACACAATTTTACAGAATACAGGCAGATAATGATGAACCATTCTATAATGTTTACGGTGGTACTCAAGACAACAATTCACTTGGTGCACCTCACAGAACAACTCACGCCGGAGGTATTTACAATCAGGACTGGATTTTCCTGGTAGGTGGTGATGGATATGAACCTCAAATAGACCCTACAAATCCTGATATTATTTACGGGCAGTGGCAATATGGAAATATCGTAAGATATGATAAAAGCAGCGGTGAAATCACAGGGATTCAACCTCAGGCTGATGAAGACGAAGAACTCAGATGGAACTGGGATACTCCGCTTATTATTTCTCCTCACAACAATGAAAGGCTTTACGTAGCTGCAAATAAAGTATTCCGAAGTGATGACAGAGGAAATTCATGGGAAAAAATCAGTGGAGACCTTACAAGAAAAATTGACAGAAATCAACTTGAAATAATGGGCAAAGTTTGGAGTCCGGAAGCAGTTGCAAAAAATCAATCTACATCACTTTTCGGGAATATCATATCTCTTGTAGAATCTCCCGTGCAGGAAGGATTAATATATGTCGGTACTGATGACGGACTTATTCAGGTAACTGAAGACGGTGGTGAAAACTGGAGAAAAATTGAATCTTTTGAAGGAGTGCCGGAATGGTCTTACGTAAGTGATATTTACGCTTCAAGACATGATGCAAATGTAGTTTATGCTTCATTTAACAATCACAAGAAAGGTGATTTCAAACCTTATATTCTTGTAAGTAATGATAAGGGTAAAACCTGGGAATCAATCGCTTCCAATCTTCCTGATAATGGTCCGGTATGGACTATAGAGCAGGATACCGAAGAACCGAATTTGCTTTTTGTCGGAACTGAATTTTCTCTTTTCACTTCCACAAACAATGGCGAAAAATGGATACAGATAAAAAGCGGATTTCCTACAATTGCCGTGAGAGACCTTGACATTCAGGAAAGAGAATCAGACCTCGCGATAGGCACATTCGGAAGAGGAATTTACATTATTGATGATTATTCTCCTTTGAGATATTTGAGCAAAGAAATGCTTAATAAAGATGCTCATCTCTTTCCGGTAAAAGATGCTTTGATGTTTATTGAAGATAATTCTCATGCAAGAGGAGCGAACGGTAATGAATTTTACAGAGCAGAAAATCCTCCTTTTGGTGCAATATTTACTTACTACCTTAAAGAAGTGCCGAAAACACTCAAAGAAATCCGTAAAGATGAGGAAGCAAAAGTAAGAGAGACAAAAGGCTTGTACAAATATCCTTCATTTTCTGAATTAAGAGATGAAGACCTCGAAGATAAGCCATACCTTATCTTCACAATAGAAGATATGGATGGAAATGTGATTAGACATATTTCATCTCCTGCCAAAAAAGGCGTAAACAGAATAAACTGGGATTTGAGATACGCAAGTCAGTATCCGGTAAGCGAAAAAACAAAAGTGGACAAACACTCTGCAATGCCTGTAGTACCGGGCAAATACAAAGTCTCGATGAGTCTTTTCCACAATGATTCAATTAAACAAATTGCAGGACCTGTTGAATTTAACGCAAAACCTCTTGAAAACGTTACTCTGCCTGCAATAGACAGATTGGCACTTGCTGAATTTCAGCAAAATATGAATAAACTTTCAGGTGCTGTACAGGCTACATCCAAAGTATTGAACGACCTTGATAAAAAAATTGAATTAATCAGAAAAACTATAAAGGTAACAGAGAATGCTACTCCTGCACTTCTGGAAAAAACTTATCAGATAGATGATAAACTAAATGAATTCGACAGAATTTTAAGTGGTGATAAATCTATCAGCAAGAGAGCGGGCAACCAAACTCCTTCTATTTCAGAAAGAGTCGGATACGCAGTATTCACAATGTGGTACACAACCTCTGCCCCAACCCAGACAAGCAGAAAGAATTATGAAATTGCAGGCAAGCAGCTTGAGTCATTAATAAATGACATAAAAAATGTGATAAATACTGACATAAAACCATTGGAAGATGAACTTGATAATCTGAACGCTCCTTGGACACCGGGCAGAATGCCTGACTTTAAAATGGAGTAAATTATCTTTAAATAATATTTATTACCTTCCGAATTGAAGATAATTCGGAAGGTTTTTTTTGACAAAAAAAAACGATTAATCCA
>CAZIXJ010000287.1:0-4351 GCA_964542835.1 uncultured Hyphomicrobiales bacterium | reverse complement strand
AATAATTTTATCAATTTTTAGTTAATAAAATCAAAATTCAATTATATTCAAATTTTTCCTTAATTTTGAATTTTAAAATTTGAAGAATTATTAAAAATGAATATTGAATATAAAAAGAAGATTTTACTTGAAAAATTATTTGCGTTGCACAGATTTGGGATTAAACCCGGACTTGAACGTACTTTAAGTCTGCTTGATAAGCGAGACAATCCGCACAAAAAACTGCAGACAATTCATATTGCCGGGACTAACGGCAAGGGTTCCGTAGCTGCTATTATAGCTTCTGTTCTTAAAGAAGCCGGTTACAAAACAGGGCTTTACACTTCTCCGCATATCAGAAATTTTAACGAAAGAATCAGAATCAACGGCGAAATGATTACTGATGAAGATGTCTTGAAATATGCCGGATATTATCTGCCCGAAGCTGAGAAAATCGGAGCTACTTTTTTCGAGATTACAACTGCTATGGCTTTTGATTATTTTTATTCGGAAAATACTGATATTGCTGTAATTGAGACCGGAATGGGCGGCAGATTTGATTCAACGAATGTAATCAAACCATTGCTTGGAATAATTACTAACATTGGTTTGGAGCATATGGAATACCTTGGCGATACTTTGGAAAAAATCGCATTCGAAAAAGCAGGTATTATTAAAGATGATATGCCCGTAATTCTTGGAAACATCAAGGAAGAGTTGACAGGAATTTTTACTGAAAAATCACAAAATGTATTTTCGGCTAAAGATATAGTAGATATTGAGAATATTCAATATTTGAAAGACCTTACTTATATGGTAGATTTGAAAATGCAGGGCGTTACGTATGAATATCTGAAGCTGAATTTAGCGGGGTTTTCTCAGATTGACAATCTTATATCAGCATTTGCAGCGTTTAATTTTCTTTTTGAAAGTTATATTATCAGTGAAGAGAATATCAGAAACGGGCTTAGAAATATAAAGCTGAATACAGGAATTTCTGCCAGAATGGAAATGACAGACAGGAATTTGCCTCTTATAGCAGATGTGGCTCATAATACAGATGCAATACTCAATCTCGTAAATACACTTGATAAATCAGAATACAGAGATATAAAATGGAATATTATGATAGCTCTGATGTCTGATAAAGATGCTGAAACTATTATAAGTATTTTAGCACCCTTTGCAAATGAATTAATAATTACAAAGCCAAAAACAGAAAGAGCGGGAGATGTCCAATTAATTAAGAAAATATCCGATAAAATTGAATTAAAATCAATAATTATTGAAAATCCTTCAGATGCTTTTATATTTTTAAAAACAGAAGGAAAACCGTCTATTGTAGTAGGTTCATTTTATCTGATTGGAGAAATTTATCATTATCTGTAATAAAAGCAATGACATTAAAAAATACAGACAGATACATAAAGGAATGTCTGAACAGATGTTTAGTAGAACAGACATTATTGTCTGTTGGTACAATTTAATAAAACAGACATTCTTCTCTGTTGTATTTTTGTGTGGTATAAATTTAATTTGTTTAAAAAAATAATATAAGAGTAACTATATGAGAAAATATCAAATTGCCCCTTCGCTTTTGTCATCTGATTTTTCTAATCTTGAATCGGAAATTAAAAGATGTGAAAACTTTGGCGCTGACATAATTCATCTTGATATAATGGATGGTCATTTTGTAC
Organism: uncultured Hyphomicrobiales bacterium; assembly: GCA_964542835.1. Lineage (GTDB taxonomy): Bacteria > Bacteroidota > Ignavibacteria > Kapaibacteriales > UBA2268 > CAZIXJ01. Next base: position 2,675 of record CAZIXJ010000287.1, on the reverse strand, counting down.
CAAATATAACTTTCGGTCCTCCTGTAGTATCTGCTATCAGAAAGCATACTAAACTGCCTTTTGACTGCCATTTGATGATATCTGACCCTGACAAATATATCCCTGAATTTGCCAAAGCAGGAGCAGACTGGATTTCAATACACTGCGAAGCAACCAATCATCTACACAGAAGCCTTTCACTCATAAAAAGTTTTGATAAGAAAGCAGGAATTGCCATTAATCCGGTTACTCCTTTGGAATACGTCTATGAAGCTGCAGAATATGCTGATTTTATAATGCTGATGTCTGTAAATCCCGGTTTTGGCGGGCAGAAATTTATAAACTCATTTTTCAGAAGAGCGAAAGAATTACGGACATTTCTTGATGAAAATAATTTAGATGATGTAGATATTGAAGTAGATGGCGGAATAAAAATTGATAATATACTCGAGGCAGCAAATAGCGGTGCAAATATATTCGTAAGCGGCTCAGGAATTTTTAAAGGTAATCCGGAACAAAATATAAAAGAAATGAAAAGACTCTTATCAGAGCAGGAATAAAATTGAAATATTGTGCGAGATTTTATTGCTTTTAATGTATTCACGGGAAATAGTATAATCGAAATGAGCATCGAATGGGAGAGAGGTGTCATCAAAAAATGGTCTTACAGAAATTCCTGCTCCCCAGTCAGTCATTGGAAATAATTGCGGAATACCGGATTTGTCTCCATATAAAGTAATTCCACCGCGGAATGCTATTACTTCGTGAAGCACTGCTTCTACTCCGGCTACAAAATCAGGTGATATTCTGTGCTCATTTAAGACTGCATCTATACCAAAAAGTACGTATCTGGTAGCGGGTATGTAAACAGTTTCCATTTCACCTGTTTCATCTGACATAGTCTCATACATTTCGTCATTAAGTCCGTATTCCATAGCAATGCCTGCTCTAATAGAATAAGGCACAAGCTCAATATCTTCTTCGATATTATTCCAGAACATCATACCGCCGAGATTCTGAACAGCTACTCCTACGGAAAAAAGCTCAAGCACATTAAATTTAGTGCCTACATCAACAGCATATCCGTTAGCAAATGAATTGCTGCCTCTTAGATTATTTGTGAGATATTTTAAGGAAATCCCCATAGCATATGATTCGAGCCTGTACGCTCCGCTTGCAGTAAGTGCATACTGATGATTGGAAACATCACCCAGTGGCATTCCCTGCTCGTTTCTTGCTGTAAATTCTCCCGAATGAAAGGAATTAATACCAAAGCCAACTCCGAGATTTTCATAAACCTGCTGACCCCAAGCTAATGAAGAATGAGTTCTGCCATAACCGAGAGCAGAAATTGACGAATTAATCAGGGGTTGATCAGAAAAAAATCCAAGTCCGGCAGGATTGTAAAATATAGCTGTAGGTTCATTGGATATTGCAGTGTAAGCACCACCAAGCGCGATACTCCTTGCACCTGTATTTCTTAGAAGATACGTTTCGGCATAGCCGCCGCCTGAAATCTGAGAAAAAAGTGGAAATGCCGAAAAAAACAGACCACATATAATGGATAATTTTAAAACTTTTCCAAGTTTCAAAAAAATTGTCTGTTTAATATTCAACATTATTACCTCGATAAAATAAACTTTTCAGCATCCCTAATTTTTGGTCCCGTAAGCACACAAATATAAATTCCGTTTTGCAAATCAGCTTCGTAATCAAAAACGTCTCCGTCGTCAGCTTCGCCTTTGTAGATGTCCACTACTAACTTACCCAGCATATTGAACATTTTAAGCTCTATCGGAGTATTATTTTCCGTAAGGCTTACCTTTACAAAGAACCTGTTATTTGCTTCCCAGACACTATGGATTTCACTCTTAGTAACCGTCGTATCTTTTACTTCATTTTCCTGTGTGCCGGAACTATTAGTTTTTAAATCAATATCTGTGCCAGATAATACATGTTCCGAATTGTCATCAGATTTTTTATCAGATAATAAAATATCAGGCAGTTCAATATTTTGTGCCAACAGCAATGAACTATTAACTAAAAATACGAATATGAGTATAATATTTTTCATTTTTTTATTCTTTCCCGAATTGTGAAAATTTTTCTGTTAATTTAGCTACTTTTTTTGGATCTTTTGATATATTATCTATTGCATTCTTTACTTCAAGGGACCCCATTTCTATACCTAATTTTTTGGCAACTGCACTTAATTTATCGGCATCAGCGGGTAATTCTTTATCATAAATTGAGCTAATATTTCTGTTTTTTATATTTTGCTGCTCTCTTGCAAGGTGCATTGCAAGTTCGATTTTCGGTGACATTTTTTTCTTCTTTACCGGTGACGGCTTTTCTTCATTTTGAGCCGGAGGAGTTTCCGCTCTTTTCTTTTCAATTATTTCATTTAATTTATTTATGCCTGATTTTTCTTCATAAGCCTTGCTTTGTATTGCCTGATTTACGTTTTTTTCATGCTTTTTTGCATTGGCATAAGTTTTGGCGGCAATATTGCTTTTTGATTTGAGTGATTTTTGAGATTTTTTTAATTCATCTTTGAAATTATTTCTGTGCTTTGCTTTTTTCTGTTGCTCAGCCAGTTGTTTATTTCTCCATTTTAAATACCGGTAAATAATAAAAAGTATAATAATTGCAATTATCATAAGAGCAAATTCAGTCCACCAGGGAAAAACGCTGCC
>CAZIXJ010000286.1:0-4366 GCA_964542835.1 uncultured Hyphomicrobiales bacterium | reverse complement strand
GGATTTCTTCCGGGAAATCTGACTGAAAAAATTGACCCTTATCTGAGACCTCTTACTGATGCTTTGCATAATATGATGACAGCAGAGAAAATTCAATCTCTTATAGAAAAGAATATAATTGAAATTACACCACTTGCTTATATGAGAGGCAGGACTTTGAGCAATTCTTTTATAATTCTGGATGAAGCTCAGAATGCCACCTCTACACAGATGAAGATGTTTCTTACCAGACTGGGAGCTAATTCTAAGGTAATTGTAACGGGAGATATTACTCAGATTGATTTGAAAAAGAAAAGCGATTCAGGTTTGCTGGATGCGCAGAGAGTTCTAAGTAAAGTAAGCGGAATTGAATTTATTTATTTTTCTAATAAAGATGTAATCAGACACAGGTTAGTCGCACAAATAATTGAAGCATATGAAAAACGTTCAGAAAAAGAAAATGCCGAATGATTGAGCTGCTAAATATAGGATTTTTAAAAGTTACGATATTTGATTTATTGGATATTGCGCTTGTAACTATTCTATTTTATTATATTTACAGAGCTTTAAAAAATACAGTAGCATTACAGATATTATTCGGTATGGTAATAATTATTGCTCTGTCATTTGTTACGGGAGCAATTAACTTAAAAGGAATTAACTGGATACTTAAGACCATTTCCGATATTTGGGTATTGGCATTTATTATTCTTTTTCAGCCTGAATTGAGAAAACTGCTTCTTATGATTACGCGTAGTCAGGTATTTCAGGTCTTTGTAAAATCAAAAATTTCCGAAACGATTGATGCAGTAGTGGAAGCAGCTCAGGAATTATCCGAAAAGCATATCGGAGCGATTGTAGTATTTACCAGAACACAGAATGTGCAGATGACCATAGATACAGGTATTAAGTTGCAGGCAGTAGTTACAAGAGAATTATTGATGTCAATTTTTAATACAAAATCGCCTCTTCATGATGGTGCGGTAATAATTGATAATCAAATGGCTACTGCAGCAAGATGTGTATTACCACTGTCCACAACTACCAAAATCGGCAGAAAAAATCTTGGCACTCGGCACAGAGCAGGGCTTGGACTTACCGAACAAGTAGATGCAGTAGTATTAATAGTATCGGAAGAAACAGGATGGATTTCTATCGCAGAAAAAGGAGAACTTACTTTGAATATAAATTCTGAAGATTTAGGAAAAGTTTTAGAAGAAAAGCTGGCACAGTAAATATTATGATTGATTTAGAAAAACAAAAAAGTGAATTGTTAAGAGGACTTATAAACAAAGGAATTTCTGATAAAAATGTTTTGAAAGCATTTGCGGAAGTACCGAGAGAAGAATTTGTATCTGATGAGTATTATGAAAAAGCCTATGAAGACCACGCTCTACCTCTTGCAGCAGGACAAACTATTTCACAGCCATATACTGTGGCTTATATGACTGAACTGCTAAACTTAAAGAATGATGACAAAGTTTTGGAAATTGGTACAGGTAGCGGTTATCAGGCTGCAATATTATACAAATGTAATACTCAGGTTTTTACAGTAGAAAGAATACCTGAGCTTTATGAAAGATCCAAAATTATTTTCGAAAGATTGAATTACAATATACATCAAAAACTTGATGATGGCAATTACGGATGGCTTGAAAATGCTCCTTATGATGGTATTATTATCACTGCTGCTCTAAGTGAGTTCCCCGTAAAATTAATGAAGCAACTCAAAACAGGAGGAAATATTGTTTTCCCAATAGGCAGCAGAGACAGCCAGACTATGAATGCAGTAAAAAAACTCGATGAAAAGCATTATAAACAGGAAAAGAAAGAAAAGTTTAAGTTCGTACCTTTAATCGGCAGTTATGGCTGGAAAGAATAGCAAAGTAATAGTAATTACGGGACCTACAGCTTCAGGCAAAACTTCATTGTCTGTCAGATTATCCGAATATGCAGATATCGAAATAATTTCGGCTGATTCCAGGCAGGTTTATAAGTATCTTGATATTGGTACTGCAAAGCCTGATGAAGATGAATTAAAAGCAGTAAAACACCATTTTATTGATATTCTGTATCCTGATGAATATTTCAGTGCTGGAGAATTTGCTAAGCAGGCTCGAATTGTAATTCGTGAAATATTTAACAGAAATAAGATTCCTGTGATAGTCGGAGGTTCAGGGCTGTATATTCAGGCAGTCTGTGAAGGATTGTTCGAAGGAAATGAAAACATTGAAAAAAGGGAACAAACAAGGAAATTATTATATAAAGAACTTGAATTAAACGGAAAAGATGCTTTATATGATAAATTGAAAGCTCTTGACGAAGAAGCAGCCTTATTATATCCTGATAAAAATGCCCGACGCGTAATAAGAGCATTGGAGCATATCCTGACTACCGGAGAATTATTTTCCGATTCAATTAAAAAAAATCAATTAAATAATTTGAATTGTTTATATTTTGGTATTAATTTTGAGAGGAATATATTGTACGAGAGGATAAATCAAAGAGTGGATTGGATGTTAAAAAATGGATTGATAGAAGAAACGAAGAATGTATTGAATCTGGGATATTCTGCTGAACTTAATTCGTTGAATACAGTTGGCTATAAGGAAATAATCAGCTATTTCGACGGAAATATTTCACTTGATGTTGCTATTGAGGAAATTAAGAAAAATACAAGAAGATATGCCAAAAGACAAATTACTTGGTTTAGAAGAAATAATGATATTCACTGGTTTTCACCTGATAATATATTAACTGAAAAAATTATAAATGATTATTATGCTATATAGATTATTAATTTTAAAATTTGTTATTCTGCTTTCTTCAGCATTTGCCAATAATGAAAAAGATTCTTTGAGGCTTTATGAAGAAACATTTTTAAGTCCTCTTACAACTGAAGACAGTCTGCAGTCAATTTCTAATCTTGGAAAAAGCATAGATGATTTGCTTAATAACAGATATTTGAGAAAGGCTGATTATTCTATAGCCATATATTCTCTCGACCAAAAAAAGTACTTCTACTCGAATAATCAATATCAGGCTCTTACACCTGCATCCTGTACCAAATTATTTACAGGATTTGTCGCTTTGCATCAGCTTAGCAGGAACTTTTTTATTACTACGGAAGTATATACTGATGGAAGTTTAGTTGATTCGGTAGTTTATGGTAATTTGTATTTAAGAGGAATGGGCGACGGAATGCTTGAGATAAATGACCTTGATTATCTTGCAGAAGAAATCAGTAATCTCGGAATAAGAAAAATTACTGGAAACGTTTACGCTGATGATACATATTTTGATGATATATGGGAAAGAGAGGATTATGCTAATGATATAGACAGAGTGGTCAATCTGCCACCTGTTACTTCCCTCTCTATAGAAAACAATACCGCCACAGTACTCGTAAAAGCCGGTTCTCGAGCAGGAAATTATGTAGATGTACAGCTTATTCCTAATTCTGAAACATTCGGGAAGTGGATTACAGCAAAAGTGGCAACTAATTCTATCCCGATAGATACAAACCGAAATATGCTGCTTGAAAAATCATACAGATATGGCGATGAATATATTGCTATGGCTTCAGGCAGAAGAGGCTCCATCAGAGTTTCTACAAAAACAAGCGACAAAGACGGAAGACAGCTTTTTACTGTCAGCGGTTATTTATCAAGAAACAGAACCCGCTCATACAGATTTCATATAATTGACCCTCCTCTTGCGGTAGCTGGAGCTTTTAAGAACCGACTACTTTCAAACAGCATAGAAGTAGAAGGATTAGTAAAAAGAGGAAGAATTGACACAATACCTAAAAAGAAACTTACATTTCTTTGCGAAAATGGTCGGAATATAAAGGAAATGCTTGAACCCGTTATGAAAAACAGCAATAATTATCTTGCTGAAAACCTCTTTAAAATCATCGGCGCAAGCGCCGGCGGACAGGATTCCACAGCAGATATGACAAGGTACGTAACCAAAATAATGATGAATGATTTGGAAATACCTTTTCATGATTGTATGCTGAATGATGGCTCGGGCTTATCAAGGAGAAATCTTTTAAGTGCCGATGCTATTATTAATTTACTGATTAGAATTGATGAAATGGGCTTTTATGATGATTTTATGGAGTTGCTTTCAGTTGCTGGAGAAGATGGCACACTTGAGAAAAGAATGAGAAGAACATCAGCGGAAGGGAATCTCAGAGGAAAAACAGGTACATTAAGAAATGCAAGTGCTTTATCAGGATATGTAACTACTCTTGATGGTGAAAGACTTGCTTACGCAATTCTATTTAACGGAAACTCGGTAAGTACATTTAAAGACACCGAAGACAGAATCGGTATTTTGCTTTCTCAGTTTTTTTATTATACTTCGACTAATTAAATTCTCC
>CAZIXJ010000285.1:0-4369 GCA_964542835.1 uncultured Hyphomicrobiales bacterium | reverse complement strand
GTAATATTTGAATGGAAATAGCTTAATCTGCTTAAATAATTTGAATAATTTGCTGTAATTGCCACTTGCATCCAATTCAGGATAAGCAACAAGTTTAGTTTGATTAGAATGGTCTAAATCACCTGTTATTTCTTCGGGATGGAGGACTTCCACTTTCAGCAGCTTGCCTTCACCGGGTAGATACCTAAGAGTAATACTTCTATCCTGACCAATTACAGTATCGATATTATCTTTCCAAGGCTCCTGATACCATGTATAATTCTGACTTAATGCATCATATCCGGGCTGAGTAATCCTAAGCAAAGCATATTCATCAGGATTATCAGGATTTTGGTAGTTGAATTTTATCTTTATCTCACGACACCCGAGACGTTTCCACCAGTATTCACGCCATTTTAGGGAATCATCAGAATGTTGTGATGACAAAGGAGATATGGCACAACTATCTTCAAATTCCGCTGAGGAGAAGAATTGCATAAACTGATAAGTATCACTTCCATCTACCTCAGTTCGGAGGAAGAGGGGATCGGTTCGTTTATTTTGAACACCCAAATAAAATTCATCTGATAAATCTTTTTGCTTATGTTTATGCAAGGTTACAAAGCAAAATGCAGAATCAATTTGCTTATCAGGACTATTTTCGTAATATTTGCTTCCGTTTTCTTTAGTTCTACCTATAGGTCTTGTTTGAAGTAAATCAAGATCTATGAAACTATCCAATGAATCATTAAAATCTTTATCTTTAAATGTCCAGTTATAGAAACCTTTGTTATGCCATGCTTTCATTTCTAAATTACTGAGTAATTGATTGTTCTTTTCTACAAAAAGAGATGTTTTATACATTTCAATTCTTGTTGATGTTAAACCGATATACATATGCTGGCTATCTATTCCAAGTGTTTGCCACCAATAATCACCTGTATAATAATTATCAAAGTTATTTGCATCGTCAAATATATTTATATAATCTCCGCCAATTGAATTGTTATATAGCAGACTAATATCATTTGGTAAAGATGGATTATCTGTTGCATTATCAGATTGTAAACCAAGATGATAATGGTCATCTTTTGCTAAAAAATCCGGTGCTGTTGTTTTGATCCAGAAATACATTCCTTTTGCTCCTAACATCAACGGAATAGAAAGTTGTAATCTGGTTTCTTCACCTATTTTTGGTCTGGGACTATATGTATTAGTGGTAAATGTGTTTAAAGTTGTATCATAAAACCACTGATTATCAGCCCAAATATTAGCCCACCAATCTTTTTTATGAAATAATATATCATGATTTTTAGCATAACCACGCCATAATCTTTTTTCAATTACGTATTGTGTTCCGAATGAATAGTTAAACGGTTCATGACGCCAATATTCATAATCGTAAACAATGGTATCTTGAGGTAATGGCATAGTATCTAACGAACCATGTAAATAAGTTTCATAACCTGATCTCAATGAATCGAATTTAATTGAAGAACTATCAATATACACATAATTACTATCTAAGTATTCTTGTCCTGCATAACCAAAAAGATGGTTAAATGTTTCAACAACGGGGCGATTATCAACTTTACTGGCTTTCTTAAAATATGGAGTAGCTGTATAACTATGGAAATTGAAAGTTGTACCGTTCCAAAATTCCTGGAATCCAGTAGCATGCAAATATCTGTCTGCATGGTTCTTTTCCGAGAATGTTTCGACAGTTACTAATGTATCCATTAACATATTGAAATATCTATTGATCAAATATTCCGATTCAACCAGTTCGTCAGTTCCGTATATTCTGTATAGTTTCATATTTCTTGGGTTATCGCGAATATTTTCTACCGTTTTTATTAATGCTTCTCTTATAATATGGTCTTCTTTACCCCTTAGTACTCTCTGTGCATGCGGTGTTTCTAATTTCACCCAGTCAATAGCAACATCCAAACCGCCATGATAAGTTATTTCAATATCAATTTCTCCAATATATTCACTTATTTTGCTTTGGTGGAGTGAATGATGCCAAGGTTTGAAGTATGGATTAAAAACAACACTTGAATCTCCTGCATTTACTTTTGTTAAATCCTTACCGTTTTTAAACATAGCAGATATAGTAATATTGTTATCCGGATCTCCATTTCCAAGTGCATCAAGCATTTTGCCTGTAATATGCCAGGTTGTTATATTTTGTTCAGGGGTTAGAGTATCTATTGCCATTTTTCTGGCAATACCTCTGAAATCGTTATGATGGCTTCCGTAAATATGAGAAGTATCATCATCAATATTTCCGGTGTATTTTGGAAATTTGTAGAACATGATATTTTTGTTTTCTTTTTCTATCAGGTATTCATTTTTTTCTCCGGATGAATCTATAACTTCTTTATACAGCTTGTAAGGGAGTTTGACAGTTAATATTGTATCATCTTGCATTTCAGTTGTGATCGTATCCATTGATTTTAAATTTATGGATAAATACATTTGGTTTGTATTCATTGTATTTTTTTCATCCATATTAGTTTTTTCAAAATTCAAATATGTAAAAATATCTTTTTGGTAAATGTCAGATAACACAATTTCCGAACCACCTGTCAATTGGTTTTTATTTAAAATAAAGCTATGGTAATTACTCCCTGATGAAACGGTATCTCCAACAGAAAAGTTTCTGTTCATAAAACCAAAAACAGCTCCGGTTTCATCATTATTTAATGGAACAAAATTATCAGGATCGTTCGGATCAATATTTAGCCTGGGCTCAAACAAGGCTGCCTGTGCATTGCATATTGTGCTGTCTTTGTTTGACCAAATTATTCTATAATCATTGTTTTGGTAAGTAACCTTTTCTAAAGGCATAATTAAATATGTAGAATCCATTAAATCAGTATGATATGTTTGAATATGATGGTAGCTGTTTATATTTAGGGCTTCATCCAGTTCTTCTCCTGGTTTTCCCCAGTTCCAGCCGTAATTGAACTCATCCATTTCATTTTCAATAATATTGCATGTGTCTTTATTGATCAACTTGGGCGGCATTAACACGTCCTGTGCAATACCTGAACTAACTATTACTATTATTAAAATCAAATATTTATACATGATTTTCCTCCATTACCTTTCTATTACAAATTTTTCTGAATAGATGTCATTATTTGTTGCAATGCGTAAATAGTATGTTCCGGGTGTTAAATCAGTTGTTTTTATCTCATGTTCTAAATTATTGTTTTTTAGTATAATATTCTTCTTTATTAATGAGTTCCCTAATATATCGGTAATTTCAAGTCCGATATTATTAGAAGTGATGTTTTGCAGTTCAATTCTGATCTTATCATCAGCGGGATTGGGTGTGATCTTTAAATTATCGTCTAAATTAACTTCTTCCACTCCGCTTGGGTAGAAATGACCTTTTATTAATACTATCATATGTTCATTGAAAATTGCTATATAGTTATTATTGTGTGAAATATCAATTTTCCCGTAATAGTAAGTAGGATTATGAATTTCATCATAAATATAAACAGGATTTTCATTGTCGTTTACATCCCATATTGATAACCCCTTACCGATTACAGTAACTAAATAGCTATTGTCATAAGTATAATTTACTAATGGATAATTTCCAATTTGACCTGGGAATTGTTTTAACAATCTTAATGAATCTTCAATTGATAGTAAATCAATGCTGATATTCTTATCAGTTGTATTTCCAACTGCCAAGTATTTTCCGTCGTTAGAGATATCATTACGGCAATCATCAGTTAGCTCGATTTCTTTTTTGTACAATAATTTATGAGTTTCTCCATCAAATACACCAATATAATTATTACGATCATCAAAAGGCGTTCCTTCATCTAATATAACAGATATTGAAACTAATAAATTATTATTATAAATGAATTTTATAAAGTGAAAATAAATATCAAATGTATAAGTGTATTCAAGAGAGTCTCCGGTAATAAACTCGTTAATATTAAATATTTCGCTGAATTGGTTTTCATCAAAATTGTAATAGAAATATTCTAATGTTTTTCTGTCTTTCCAGTTCCCTGCGGAAAAAGATCTAAATATTGCTTCATTTGTTTCTCGGTTTAATTCAAACCCCGGACAGTAGAATGGAAGTATTATAGTATTTTCTAATTCATCAGTTATAAAATTGAATGTTTTCAATGAGTCGGGATACAGCATCAAAATTCTGTCATTATCTAAAAACGCAAAATCAAGAATTTCTTTTTCTGTTTTGTCAAAAATAATATCGGAGCTTTCTGTTTCAAGTATCAATAAATTTGTTTTGCTCCGGTTCAAAGACGCAAGATGTTTGTCATCAGGCGAAAATTTGACTTCTTGAGGCGTAGAAACTTCTTTTCTCCAAATAACATCTTCTTCATTGTCAGCT
>CAZIXJ010000284.1:0-4393 GCA_964542835.1 uncultured Hyphomicrobiales bacterium | reverse complement strand
GCAAAAGCACTATTCCAGCTTCTGCCGTCATTATTATTATCGCCATCCACCCTTACATAATATGTACCTGCATATACATTTGATAAACCAAAAGCAGCCAACACCAAAAATAATGTAAATTTTGAAACCATTTTAACTCCAAATATTTTAAATTTGTCACATTTCTAACTATATAGACAGTTCAAAATGCGTTTTGTCACAATTAATTTATTTTAATATTGTGCAAAATCTATGTAAATATTTTAAATACAAATGGATTATGGCTGAATAATTTTTTGAAATTCTTTTTCTGTAACTATATCTTTGTTTGATTTTAGCCTGTCGGTGAATAAAATTCCATTCAAATGGTCGTGCTCGTGCTGAAAAATTCTGGCAACAAAATCAGAGAATTCCTGCTTGTGATATTTGTTATCCCGGGTATAATATTCCACTTCTATTGTTTTGTATCTTGGCACTAAAGCCCTGATACCCGGAATGCTTAGGCAGCCTTCCCAGTCGGTTACTTTTTCTTCTGAATATGTAAGGATTTTCGGATTAATTACGGCAACCGGACCTATTTCGGGGGCATATGGATACCTCGAATTAGGTGCTGACTTAATAATAAAAATCCTTTCGGACTGATAAACCTGTGGAGCAGCAATTCCTACACCCAAAGCATCATTTACGGTGGCTATCATATTATCTATCAGACTCTGTATCCCGGGTGATGAGATATTTTCGACTTCATTGGCTTTTGTTCGGAGTATTTCATTTCCTAATTCTGAAATGCCTAAAATCTGAGACATATTTTTCACTTCAATTTGTTATTAAATATACCAATAAGATTAATGAACAAAATTATTTTATTTGCATCAAAAACTTTTTATTTAATCTTCTTCTCCTTTATTTTGCAAACCGAAATAAAGCTGCAATACTTACAAACATCTTTTTTAGGCTCTACTGAAAATTTTCCTTCGGTTATATCTTTTCTGATAAAATTAATCTCATCCAGTACAAAATTAATCACATCATCATAATATTCTTCGGGCTTTGGTTTTGATTGGAGTTTATCATTATGTTTATCAAGAACCAACTCAGGCTTGGAGTTTTGCCTGATATAAATCGGATAATATGCTGCCGAGGCATAGTCTGTATTTCCGTCGAAACCTGAAAGCAATGTCTTGCCGGCTTCGATATATACAGGCATCTGGAAAGATTCTCCTTTTTCTATGTGAATATCTTTCTTTACGGAGCCTGTAGTTCTTTTGTAGTCTGTAACCCTGAAAAGAAGTGTTCCGTTGCTTTCTCTCAAATCTATTCTGTCAATTTTTCCTCTTATTTTCAAATCCTTGCCAATTGTGATTTCTTTATTGCCTTCAGCAAACGGAGTCTCAAAAAATGCAGCAAAGTAATCACTGTTTTTTCCATTGAACTCCAATTCGTGTTCAAGCCAGATATCAAGTATTCCACCTTTTTTTGTAATATTGTATTTTTCTGCATTAAATGCTACCGTGCTGATATTTTTTGAAAGATATTCGTGATTTGCTATATTTCGTAATTTTTCTTTATATTTTTCCTCGTTATGCTCTAAAAGTTTTATTCCTTTGTAATTGCCGAAATACTTTATTTCTACATCCGATTCCTCATTATAAAGTTCAGTGAAAAATCTGTAAAGAATATTATGAAGGGCGGAGCCGGATTCGAGAGGTGAAAGCCCCTTTTCAAAATCTTCTTTTTGCCTGAACTTCAATATACGCTCTGCAAAATATTTGTACGGGCATCCGGCATATGTTTCAAGCTCTGAGATAGAATAAATATGCGAATGATAATTCTGCAGATGATTTTTTTGAGCATCGTCCAGTTTTTCTTTTTCGATATAAAGTTTATCATTTAATGATAAATGAATCTTTTTAAAATCAGTATTTACAGATTTTAAGTCCTCAGTTTGTTTGCGATATTTGTTGCCTGTATAATAATCTGAATGATAGTATAATTCATCAAGTGTAGTTACGGCGTCGAGCCAATCGGGCTTTGTGGAAGGCTCTTTTCTTAATTTATCCGTTACTTTTACTATCTCTTCCATATCGTCATCAGCAGATGCAATACGAAGGACTGAATCAATAAAATGCGAGCGAACAAGCTCTTTTTCATTGTCAAATGAAGGATAAAAAATGTATAGTTTTTGCTCCGAATTATCCATTTCCTGAATATTATTAGTAAGGAACTGATAAAACTGTATTTGCTCTTCTCTTTTGTGTTTGTTTTCAGAATCTTTAAGCTCCATTCCAAGATAAGTATCCGTCTGATATGGAATCGGGAAAGAACCATCCACAGCCCCGCAGAGTATCATTACTTTATACGGTATGCCTCTTGTTTGCTCTATGGAAGTGATTTCCACTCCGTAATCCAGTTTCTCATTGATATTATACTTGGAAGCCTGTACCGCCGTAGTCAGCTTTTGTGTTAGTTCTTCCTGTGAGTATTTTCTGTCGGGATACCTTTTAGTATGGATATATACTAATTCACTTAATAGTTTACTGAATTCAGATAATGCTCTGCTGTTTTTTTCCAGTTCTTCGATTTTCATCATATAAAGATGTTCTTCGCTGTTATCAGATACTTTGATTTGTTCGAGCAATTCAAGTATGCAGGATTTTATCTCAAATTTTTCAATTATACCGGTATTAATAAATTGTTCAAATTCTTTAATTGAAATTTCTTTGTTCATTTCAAAATCAAATTTATCGTTGATGACAGAAATGTCTTCGAGAGCTTTTTTATATTCCTTAATTCTGGAGTTAATCATATAATTGTCAATTTCATCGCTTCCTGCTTCATTGGAAATTTTATTGAGGTAATCATATGTGTTTTTCATGATTCTTATCCATCCTCCAATACCTCCTTTAGTCCATCCGCCATAAAATCTGAGTTCTGAAGTTACTTTCATCAGATTATTGGCATTAATTTCACTGTCAATATGCACCATTGGATTTTGAATGAATTTGAAAACATCTGCAGTTTTGAATCCTTTATTCAATATATTAAGGGCATCAATGATAGCGGTAACTACGATAGAGGAATCAAGAGCAAATCTGTCGCTGATATTAGCCGGAATACCTGATGAGGCAAAACTCATCCTGAACATTTCAGAATATTTTTCAGGCTGCCTGGCAGTAACACAAATTTCGTATGGTTGGTAACCCTTCTTTAAAATTAAATATTTTACAAGTTTCGTAATTGACTGAACTTCATCATCAATGTCATCTGCCTGAAAAACGTTAAGCACTTGCTTAAGATTTTGATTGTTAATGTTTACATCAGTATGAAACAGCCACTTTCTCAATGCCACGGATGCCGGCGAAGTGTTGTAATTTTTGGGTTTTATGTCAGTTACATTATCTTCAATTAGCTGTTTGCTTTTCAGTGTATATTCTGAGAAGACGTTTACCTCAGTAATCACTTCCTGCAAATTTCCGAATACGGGGTCATTTTCTTTGTCCAAATCAACATTAAGAGCAAATGGAATGTTGAATTTTGATAAAATTCCGAATAATCTTGCTTCGGGAATAGTAAACTGGCTAAAGCCCGATAAGAGAATAAAATCAAATTCGGCAAAAAAAGAGTTTATATTTTCTTTGTTTTCATCATTAATAAAATATTCCGTAAGTCTGAAAATCTTTTCCGGATAATCCAACAAATAATCCCCGAGCAGTTCCTGATATTTTGCATAAAGATTATTTACATCTCTGAATCTTATATTGTCGAAGAGTTCTCCGCTTTCTTTAGTCATATCTTCGGGCATAATACCTTTCTGCTTCATTCCGGCAATTACTTTTTCGAGCTTTTCGAGAATTGGCGGGCTGATTTTTCCGTTTCTGCTGTAAAGTTCAAATTCTACTAATTCGGATGCTTCTTCAAAAAGTATTCTTTTGTAGGCATCGGAAATTAATTCATATTTCTTTATGTCAAAAAAATGCGAAAACATTAGATTTACAAATTTTTCGATGTTAAATATATTGATATCAGGAACAGGTGATGAGGAAGACTGAATATATCTGTTTTTCAATCTTCGTATTAATTTTGAAGTAGGAACTAATGCAATTCCTTTATTTTCAATTTTCATTGAATATTCAACAAAATCATTATGCTCCGCCGGATATTTCTGATAGTCATATTTGTTATTATAAAGAAGTACTGACATAAATATTCACTCAAATTATGATTGGTAAATTTCAAGATATAAAATTAGTAATAAATATATTAAAATACAAGAAATAGTAATTTTTTGAAAATTATTCTCTCATATTATCATCCTGAAGCGATTTCAAAATACTAAATTGTTTCAGATAATAATGTCTGATACTAAGTTGCTTTCAAACATTCAAGAGAAAACATCTGATTCCCACCTGTGCCG
>CAZIXJ010000283.1:0-4399 GCA_964542835.1 uncultured Hyphomicrobiales bacterium | reverse complement strand
CATTATGGAAAATGGTAAAAATCGGTGATACTATTGCTGATATTGAAGAAGGCCTAAATGCGGGAATGTGGGTAATCGGACTTACTAAAACCGGCAATGAAATGGGACTATCACTTGAAGAAATCGAGAATACAGACAAAAATGTCATTAATGAAAGAATTGCAATTATAGAAGAAAAATTCAGAAAAGCAGGAGCACATTATGTTGCTGAATCTGTAGATGACTGCTATGATATAATAGAAGAAATTAATTTTAGAATTTCAAAATCCGAGAAACTTGTATGAGTATTTCAAGAACAGAAGGAGATATAAATATTTCTCCGAACAGACAGAAATGGCAGTCTGAGAATATAGATAAGAATGCTAAGAGCATACTTGATGAAGATGAAAAGTATTTCATTCATCAGTCATTATCTACTCCTTGCCTTGATGTGGTTGATGAAGCGGAAGGAATTTACCTCACAACTTCATCAGGAAAAAAAATTATGGATTTTCACGGTAATAATGTCCATCAGATTGGTTTCAGGAATAAATATGTGATTGAAAGAGTGAAATCTCAGATTGATAAACTTCCATTTTCCACAAGGAGATATACCAATAAAAAAGCAATAGAACTTGCAAAGAGACTTACAGAATTAACTCCTGCCGGGCTTGATAAGGTTTTATTTGCTCCGGGTGGCACAGGTGCAGTCGGCATAGCCATAAAACTTGCAAGATATGTCAGTAAAAAGCATAAAATACTTGTGTTTTGGGATTCATTTCACGGTGCTTCACTCGATGCAATTTCAGCGGGTGGTGAATCTCTTTTCAGAGCAGATATTGGTCCTCTTATGCCGGGAGTGGAACACGTGCCTCCGCCGACTTCATACAGAGGAATTCTGGGTGACGGAGCTGATGACTCTAAATATGCAGATTATATTGAATACGTAGTGGAAAAAGAAGGCGATATTGGAATGATGCTGTTTGAAACCATCAGAAATACTGATGTTCAAATTCCAAGTAAATCATTTTGGCAGAAAGTAAGAAAGATTTGCGACGAAAATAATATAATTCTTATTCTTGATGAAATACCTATAGCATTCGGAAGAACGGGGAAGATGTTTGCTTATGAGCATTTCGGGATAGAGCCTGATATACTTGTGCTTGGCAAAGGTTTGGGTGCAGGAATAATTCCTATGGCATCAGTAATAGCAAGAAATGAATATGATATTGCTCAGAATATTTCTTTAGGGCATTACACGTTTGAGAAAAATCCTCTCGGAGCAGAAGCCGGACTTGCTATGCTTGATTTTTTGAAAAATGAGAATGTTTTAAATAATGTCAATTTACATGAAAAACTATTCAGGGATAAATTATTGGAATTAAAAGAAAAATACGAAATAATTGGAGATGTGAGAGGTATTGGTCTTCTTTGGGGAATTGAACTTGTACTGAATAGAAATACAAAAGAAAAAGCTGATGATTTGGCTGAAAAACTGATGTATTACTGTATAGAAAACGGTCTTTCATTCAAAGTATCTCAGGGAAACGTAATTCAACTTTCGCCTCCACTTATAATTACAGAGGAACAGGCTCATCAGGCATTAGCAATTTTTGAAAATGGTTTAAAGTTTATAACGGAAAATTATTATGGATAAGAAATCCCTCTGCTCGCAAGCTCGCATCTTCCTTTGGAAAAGGGAGAAATATTTTCCTCCTTTTTCAAAGCCCCGACAAGTCGGGATGCAAGCAGAGGTGCTGGTAGCAGCGGAGGATTGTTTACATCCTTCCCCTACTCCGAGACTGTGTAAAAAACTAAGAAATCCACAAACAGTAAAAAATACAATCTCCTAAAACTCCCTCTCCCACTGGGAGAGGGCTGGGGTGAGGGTCAAGGAGAAAATGGCATTTTTCGACTTTTTACACAGTCGATACAATTTGGTAATAATATATAGAAATCGATTTAATTTATAACGGAAAAATTATTATGGATAAGAAATTATTTACTCCCGGACCTCTCACTACATCTCAAAAAACCAAAGAAGCTATGCTTAGAGATTTGGGTTCGAGAGATGCTGAATTTATTAATATAGTGAAAGAGGTAAGAGATGATATTCTCAAACTCGGAAATGTATCGAAAGAAGCAGGTTATGAAAGTATCATTATGCAGGGCAGTGGTACTTTTGGCATTGAAAGCGTTTTGAGTTCTGTAATCGGAAAAGATGAAAAAGTATTAATTGCTATTAACGGTGCTTACGGCAGAAGAATGTCTCAGATATGTAATATTCATAATATTGAGCATTATGATGTGATTTTTGATGAAGATGAAGTGCCAAATTCAGATGTATTGAGAGATGTACTTGACAATAATTCTGATATTACTCATTTTGCGGTAGTTCATTGTGAAACTACCACCGGTATTATCAATCCTATTGCTGAATACACCGAATTATGCAGAGAATTTGAGCTGGGATATATCCTTGATTCGATGAGCATTTTTGGTGCTGTGGAAATGAATATCAAAGATTTGGGAATTGACTATCTCATTTCTTCTTCAAATAAATGTGTGGAGGGAGTACCGGGATTTTCTTTTATTATTGCAAACAGTGAAAAACTCATTAAATCAAAAGGCAAAGCGAGAACCCTGTCACTTGATTTATTCAGCCAGTGGGAAGGACTTGAAAAGAACGGACAATTCCGATTTACTCCACCTATACAGGTAATCCTTGCATTCAGCGAAGCTCTTAAAGAATTATTCGCCGGTGGAGGACCTAAAGCAAGAGAGGAAAGATATAAAAGAAATGCTTTGATAATTCTTGAAGAAATGAGCAATCTTGGTTTTAAAAGTTATCTTTCTGCGGATAAGCTTAGCTACATAATCAATACTTTCTATTTTCCGGATGATGAAAAATTCGATTTTCAGGAATTTTACGACGAATTGAATGACAGGGGTTTTGTTATATATCCGGGAAAGCTGACCGAAGCAGATTGCTTCAGAATAGGAAATATCGGCAATCTTAATGAAAATGATATGCATAATCTTATCAATGCTGTAAAAGATGTAATGTATGATATGGGAATAAGATTGAAGTGAAGAGTATAAAAACATTTTTGGAAAAATCGCATCCTGTTGTATTTGTAATTTATACAATACTCGCTGCATTTGCGACATATTCAGCAATGTATGCCTTCCGCAAACCATTTGCAAGTGCTACTTTTGATGATATTGTTTTCTGGGGAATTGATTATAAAATTTTGATTATTATTTCTCAGGCATTTGGTTATATGCTCTCCAAATTTATTGGAATTAAGTTTGTATCTGAATTGAAAAAGGATAAACGGGCTATTGCAATAATCGGAACGATTTTCATTGCTTGGGTCGCCCTGTTACTATTCGCCTTAGTTCCAAAACCCTATAATATTCCTTTTATGTTCGTAAACGGACTTTTTCTGGGAATGGTCTGGGGCTTTGTATTCAGCTATTTAGAAGGCAGAAGATTTACTGAAATTCTTGGAGCAGGACTTTCAATTTCATTCATTTTCTCAAGCGGATTTGTAAAAACTGTTGGAGGATGGTTCTTGCAGCATGGTGTTAGTCCTGAATGGATGCCGTTTGTTACGGGTGGAGTGTTTATTCTTCCATTGGTATTTTTTGTGAGTATGCTTAATCAAATTCCGGAGCCGAATGATGAAGATATTGCTTTGCGAACAGAAAGAAAACCAATGACTTATGAACAGAGGTTGAATTTATTTAAAACTTATGCAACAGGATTTGTAGTATTGATATTGAGTTATATTTTGCTGACTGCAATGAGGGATTTTCGAGATAATTTTGCAGCGGAAATATGGATTTCGCTCGGATACGGAGATACTCCCGAAATTTTCACATATACAGAGATTCCAATTTCTCTCGGAATACTAATCATTATGGGCTTGTTGTTTCTGTTTAAGAATAACTTCAAGGCTCTGATGGTTTCTCATTTTCTAATATTGAGCGGATTTTTAATGCTTGGTTTATCAACGCTGCTTTTTCAGGAAGAAATGATTTCTTCTGTATTATGGTTTACGCTTACAGGTGGTGGGCTTTATATGGCTTATGTGCCGTTCAACAGTATATTTTTCGAGAGATTAATTGCTGCATTTAGAAGTACGGCAAACGTTGGATTTCTCATATATCTTGCTGATTCATTCGGCTATCTCGGCAGTATGGGAATATTAATTTACAAAAATTTTGCAAATCCGAATTTATCTTGGCTTAATTTTTTCACGCAATCAAGTATTATGATTTCATTTTCAGGAATTATACTTATTATGATTTCTATGTTATATTTTTATTCAAAGTACAGAAAAAATTAAGAAAAGAAGCAATGCTTCATATATGCTGTTTCACTTCAAAATCATAAATTTTTATAATATCTTTT
>CAZIXJ010000282.1:0-4407 GCA_964542835.1 uncultured Hyphomicrobiales bacterium | reverse complement strand
TGTAATTTCTTTTTCCGACATTTTTGATGATATTAATGCACCGAATTCAAATTCATCATATATTGAGCGAATTGGAGATAAATCAGTTGCCAGAGCAGGAATTCCGGCCATAAAATATTCAAAAAGTTTATTTGGTGAAGCAAGTTCGTATGAAAATGTTACCGGTTCAAAAAGGGCAATACCAATATCAGCCGATGAAGTCCATTTGTGCAAATCTCTATATTCTATTCTACCTGTTTTGAATACTTTATCATCAATTTGATAATCTTCGATTTTTTGATTGATTTGATTAAAATATTCTCCCTCACCAATAATACATAGAACGTAATTGTCGGAATTTCTGATAAATTCAAGTGCGGGCATTATCCCTCTGTATGGCAATACAGCACCCTGATAAAGCAGAATTTTTTTTTCTTCGGGAATATTAAATTTATTTCTTATCAGATTAGTGTTTTCAGGTTTTTTATAATAAGGTACATTGTATATTTCATAAAATTCAGGTTTGTCTGTAAGATTTTGCTTCAAATATTCAGAATCAGGTTTTCCCGATGTGTAAATAACATTTAAGATGGAAGAATAGTATTTTTCAATCTCTGTAATAATTCTTTGTTTGAGCTTTTGTCCTGCAAGAGGACCTAATGCAGAATAAATCTCACGCGAATCATAAACATATTTTGTGGCAAATACTTTGGATATTACAGGCAATGAATATAAATCTGCCGCAATGGCTGTTTTAGTTTGTAAATCTTTTATCAGTTTTCCGGCTTTTTTGATAAATATGTACCACCTCAGGAACATTCTTTTTCGGGGATTTACAGAAATCTGAAAAATATCAGTTCTTTTTAGTTTCTCTGTAAAATTTGATTCCTGAAGTGAAATTACTGCAATTCTTTTGCCTGATTCAGATGCAGCACGTGCAAAATTCAAAGTTCTCGCATCAGTGGATAATTGAGAAAAACTAACGATTATTAGGTCATATTTCATAAGTGATTAAATATTTTTTTTAAATCATCGGGATAAATACTTTGAAAGCCATCTACGAGAGCTTCATCAGGATTGTTGTCAGTTTCAATGATTATTCCGTCGGCTCCAATTTCTAACGCTGCTCTTGATACAGGAAAAACGTATTTGGAGTTTCCTGTGGAATGAGATGGGTCGAATATTACAGGAAAATCTGTTTTTTCTTTAAGCTCAATTATTGAAGCCAAATCAGGAGTGTTTCGCATTTCTGAATCAATCTGCTCGAATGTACGAATACCTCTCAGGGCTAATATAATGTTGTCGTTCCCTTCATTTGAAATATATTTTGCTGCATTTATGAATTCATTAATTGTAGAAGAAAACCCTCTTTTAAGAATTATCGGTTTATTATCCATTGCAGTCTTTTTCCCGATTTCTTTAAGAAAAGCATAGTTGGTCATATTTCTGCTGCCGATTTGCAATATATCAATTTGGTCATAATATTGATTTAGTTGATATTCGTCAAGCAATTCGGTAACCGAATACATATTGTATTTATGCGCTGTTTCTGTAAGTAGTTTTATTCCTTCAGCTCCAAGTCCCTGAAAATCATTTGGATTTGTTCTGGGTTTGAAAGTGCCGCCGCGAAGTAATCTTATTCCGAGAGATGACAATTTGCGGGCTGTGGAATCTATCTGAGTTTTGGATTCAACAGTACAAGGTCCGGCTATTATGATTGGTCTGAATTGCAGTAAATCATCCAATTTTGCATCTTTCAAATAAGGAAATTTAGAAAATTTGAGAATCTCAGTAAATATTTTTTTGATTTTAAAGGAATTATCAATATCATTTAATTTTTTCAAGATATTTGATTCTCTGTTTAAATCATTTATATTCAGGTTAGCCTGAATTTTATTATCAATTACTTGCCCGGACAGCTCAAATCTTTCATTAAGCAGTCTGATTAATTCATCATCAACAGAATTGATTTTATTTCTTAAATCTTCAATTTTTATCATTTCAAATTCAATACAAAAAAATGCAATTTACGAATTTTTTTTCATTTTTGGGTTATAAGACGAATAAAATGCTACAAAGTATAAAAGCAATGCAGAAATAATAAATGCTGAATAAATTCCAAAATACGCAGTAACATAACCACAGCTCAAAAATGCAATCAATGAACCGAATAAAGTAGCACTTGATGCAAGCCCCATTATACCACCTTTATTTTCCGAGGGTGATCTCTTACTCAGAGCTGAATAAATTGTAGGAATTATTGCAGCAAAGAATACACCCATTATTCCTCTTAATGCAAATAACCAAATGTAATTGGGAACAATTATATGAAGCAAAGTAGCAGTACCTATTACAATAGCTGAAATTCTTAAAGTTTTTCGGAAATCTTTTGAATCATTTCTTTTGCCCCAGACCGGAGCAAAAAATATCGAGAAAAATCCGACTATGGCTATTAAAGAACCTGTAATGGTGGATAAATATTCAGCAGGCGCTCCCATTTCTTCGATAAAATAAGGGAAGATTGGGTTTGGAAACATTAATCCCGCCTGAGATAATACTATAAGTATCATTAATTGTTTTAAAACCGGTTTGTTACCAATAAATTTGAAATTGGATATTAATGCTTTAAAGGATTTTTGCGTTGACTTCTTCACTTGTTCTTTTACAAAAACTGATATGGTAACTGCACTAATAAAACATAATAATGCTACAATATAGAATACAGGTCTGATACCAAACGCATCGGATATAATTCCTCCGAAAAAGGGACCTACAATATTGCCTGCCGAAAGCGACACCTGTAGAATGCCTATTGCATATCCTGATTTAGTTTCAGGTGTGTTTGCCGACACAAATGCTAGAGCTGCTGCAATCATACCGCTGGCAGCTCCCTGTAATATTCTTAAAAGAAAAAGCTGTATTACATTTTGAGCAAATCCCATCAGAAATACTGATAATGATAAACCAAGCAAAGCTCTGATAATCATTAGTTTTCTGCCGTATTTATCGCCGAGACTTCCCCATATGGGAGAAAAAATAATAGCAAGAAAATATGGTCCGCTGAATACGATACCACTCCATAATTTTGCATCTTCAGGATTTGTAATTCCGAGTTCTCTTATATAAAGCGGCAGGAATGGAATTGCAGAACTCATACCTATCATGGTTACGAATTGAGCAATGCTGATAAATACTAAATTTCTTTTCCATAGATTATTTTCGGAAGAGAAATGTTTGAATAATCCCGACATAATCTATCTGTGTAATTTTCTAACTTTTAAAATATCCTGAAACATTTTGAGAGAATCTGTAACGGGATTTATTTTACTTCTTTCGTCATTATACCACTCCACAGAAATTTCTTTTACTGAATAACCTTTCATTTTTGCGAGGTATAAGATTTCCACATCAAATCCAAACCCTTCAATTTTGGCATCCTTAAAAATATCATTTGCTGCTTTTTCAGTAAATGCTTTGAATCCGCATTGTGTATCTTTTATCCCTTTAATTACAAGAGTCTGTACAATTTTATTGAAAGATTTGCCCATAAATTCACGATAGAAAGGCTGGTGCTTTTTTATGGATGAGTAATCAAGTGCCCGACTGCCAATACAAATATCTGAATTATTAATTTCATTCAATAATTTTTCTGTTTCATATACAGGAGTAGATAGGTCGGCGTCAGAAAAGAGCCTGATTTCGCCGTTGGCTTCCAGCATACCTCTTTTTACAGCGGCTCCTTTTCCAAGGTTTTGTCCCTGACTTATTACTTTCACAAAATCATTTGCTTTAGCTGTTTCAATTGTAGTATCATTTGAGCCATCATCTACTACAATTATTTCAACTGAATATTTCTTATTGGAAAAATATTCATTGATTTTATCGAGTGATTCCTGTATTCTTTCTGCTTCGTTATAAGCAGGAATAATAAATGATAAATATGGTTTCATAGGCAAATTAAATATCGGGATGTGAAACTAAAAGTTTCACATCCCTGTTTATTTGTTATTGTAACTGACTAATTGTATCTTGTTTAAGTTGTGATTTTAACTCATTAATTTTGCTTTCTATATAGTCTGTAAAATATCTCAATTCAGGATGCTTCGTATATTCTTCAAGTTTTTGTTCTGCAAATTTCAGCGCAGCTTCTACACCTTCATTATCCCGTATTTTATTGATTTCCATTTCGTCCATTTGAGTTTCCAGATCGAGTATGGAAAATCTCAGTCTCTGATACATTTCATTATTCTGCGAAGGAGTACCTACTTGGTCGAGATAAGTTTCAGAGGTGGCTTTTAGCTGTTCCAAAGTGAAAATTGCCTCATCATATTTACCGAGGAGTTCACTTGCAAATACTTTGTATCTGTAAGGACCTGTAGATCTCCCGAGTACTTCATTTGAAATATAATGGGATTGTACGTCCTGATT
>CAZIXJ010000281.1:0-4421 GCA_964542835.1 uncultured Hyphomicrobiales bacterium | reverse complement strand
GTTGAAAAACCTGTTCCTTTTGATTTTAGAATAGAAGTAAACAAAGTAAAAAAACGAGTAGGAAGGGTAAAAGGTTTAAAGGAAAACAAAAGAAAAAAGCTTTGTCTAAACCCAAAAAACAAAGTAAGCGCGTTTTAAGAAAAGATAGTAAAAAGAGAAAAGCTAAGAAAAAAACAAAACCCAAAATCAAGCCTAAACACAGGGTTTTAGAAGAAAAAGTAAATCAAAGAGACAGAGAGAATACTGCAAAGTCAAGGATTGAGAAAAGTATTGATGAAAAACCAGGGTATAAAAAAATAGTTAGGATTACTAAAAAGAAGTGGTGGAAAAGAAAGTTTAAAAGAAAAAAATGATTTAGAATTTGCCACATATTTTAAATTATCTCAATTTAAAGCAAATGAGAACTGGCTGCTTACTTCAAATGATATTCAAAATGAAATGAAGAATTTTGAAAGTCATTGTTCAGTAAATGCAAATAATGAGCAATCACTTTTTTTATCAGAAGCAAAGTATGTAACAATTGGAGATGTATGTGATATCGGAAATGGGCTTGTTAGTGGAATGGATAAGGCTTTTCAATTGAATGGTGAAAAGATTACCGATAAAGAGAAAGAATATCAGCTAAAAGTTATTAAAGCAAAAGATTTGAGACCTTTTTATTTTGAAAATATTACAAATTACATTTTTTTAAATGAAATTGAAGATGAAGATATTCTTATTAAGAATTTTCCAAATTACTATAAAAAATTACAATTATTTAAAGAAAATTTAAAGAATAGATATCAATATAATAACAATATACCTTATTGGAAATGGGTTTTCTTAAGAAATTATAATCTTTTTAAAACTGACAAGGATAGAATTTTTGTACCTTGTAAAGAAAGGATATCAAACAAAGATTATTTTAGATTTGCATATGCAGGCAAAGAATATTTTCCGACACAAGATGTTACAGCAATTTTTATAAAAGAAAGCACAAAAGAAAGTATTTTTTACTTGTTGTCATTTCTAAATAATTATAGAATATTTCAGTGGTTACTGTATAATGGTATTGTAAAGGGAAGCATAGTGGAGTTTTCTGAAAGACCCATTGCAAGTATTCCATTCAGAAAAATTGATTGGAAAAATAAGGCAGAAGTAGAATTACATGACAAAATAGTAGATTTCACAAAAAAATATATTACAAATCATCAAGAAAGCTATTTAAAAGAAATTAACAACAATTTAGATATACTCTTAGGCGCAAACAATGGTAAATTATAAAAAATTAATAAAAGAATTAAAAGGAACTACTGTGCCAAAGCCTTTTTCAGGTACTTTATCCGGTCATGCAGCAGGAGAGTCTTTTGATAAACATGTAAATACAATTTTAAAACAAAATTATCCTAATAAAGTTTTCAGACAATTTGAATATTTAAATTATTTATTCACTAAAAATCCTGATGCTTTAGGTGTAGAAGCAAGGAATGCATTAATTAATTCACCAACATTGCTGTTTCTTCTAAGCCGAGGTAAAAATGCTACCGATAAATGGAGCATTGAAAATCCATTTGAAGAAAAACAAAATGACACAGCAGATATAATAGTTGTTGATGATTTGTTTGAAATAATTGATATAAAAACAAGAAACATTGCAAAAAGTGCGCAGCCGCCTAATATTATTTCAGCATATAAATTAGCGCAGACATGTGCTAAAATGATTGATAATATGGAATATGATACATTCGAAATAAATTATATTGAAATTGATTGGGTTTTAGAAAAAGATAAATTTTTAGTTTGCAATGATGCACATCATAAAAGACTTTTCAGAACTAAACCTTCTGAATTGTATATAAATTGGTCAGCTGCAATGCAAATTCAATTTCATGTTGCGAATTTGAGTCAGGATTTTGATGGAGATAATGAGAAATGGGCAAGAGTATATTTGAAACATTTTGTTAAACAGGCTAAGAAAAGAGCAAAAGATATGATAGATAAATTTGTTAAGCCATTCGAAAAATATATTTAACAATAGTGTAAAAGAGATATTATTCTAAAATGATGAACAAAATGCCCCCAGAATACTTCAATCCCGACTCCGAATGGAAATGGATCCAAAATACTATCCATAGCTCTGAATATAAAAAGTTTTCTAAAATGCAGAAAGAAATACTTTTTGAATTTCAGCTTATGCTCAATTCAATTTATGCTCTGAAAAATGAGACCGAAAAGCAATTATTGATCGAAGGCTACCTGAAATTGAAGCAGGTGTTTTGATGTTAGCGAGTTCAATATTTTTTTCTTACAAGTTTATAATATCTTTTGTCATTTGACGTAAATAATGTAAATTGCGTCATTAAAGAGACGGAATTATGGAATATTTAGTCAGAGATATTACCAAAAATGTAATTAGAAAGTTACAACCTAATAAAGTGGTTGTAATTCATGGTGCTCGCAGAGTTGGCAAAACAGTACTCGTAAAAAGCATTTTAGAGAAATTGAATGAACCTTATCTCTCATTAAACGGTGAGGATATTAATGTTCATGACAGACTGGCAAAAAGGTCGGTAGAAAATTACAAACAAATATTGGGTTCATACAAAATTCTATTCATTGATGAAGCTCAGAAAATACCAGATATTGGACGAAAAATAAAACTTATGATAGATGAAATTGAAGGGTTGAAAATCATTATTTCGGGTTCTTCTTCTCTTGATATTATTCAAAATGCTGGTGAGCCACTTACAGGCAGAAAATATTCATTTAAACTTTATGCTTTTTCGGAAAATGAATATAATCAAATTGAAGATAACATTACTAAAAAAGACAAAATCAGAGAAAGATTGATATTCGGTAATTATCCTGAATTACTTCATCTTCCTGACCGACAGGACAAAATTGACTATCTGAATGAAATGCTCAGCTCCTATTTGCTGAAAGATATATTAGTATATGAAAACATAAAACATTCGCAAAAAATATTTAATTTATTGAGACTTATTG
Source organism: uncultured Hyphomicrobiales bacterium (assembly GCA_964542835.1). GTDB lineage: Bacteria > Bacteroidota > Ignavibacteria > Kapaibacteriales > UBA2268 > CAZIXJ01. The sequence continues at coordinate 1,436 of CAZIXJ010000281.1, read as the reverse complement.
CATTTCAGATTGGTGGTGAAGTTTCATTACAGGAATTAGGCACCCAATTGGGAATTAGTAAAAACTCCGTAGAAAAATATCTTGATTTACTTAGTAAAGTATTTATTCTGCATAAAGTTGAAGGTTTTAGCAGAAATTTAAGAAAGGAAATCACAAAGAATTCAAGATGGTATTTCCTTGATAATGGAATCAGAAATGCTGTAATTGCAAATTTTAATTCGATAGAATCAAGAAATGACGTCGGTGCTTTATGGGAAAACTATATGATCAGCGAGAGATTGAAATATCAGCAATATAAAAGAATTACTTCTAACAATTATTTCTGGAGGACTTACGAACAACAGGAAATAGACTGGGTAGAAGAAAGAGACGGTTCATTGTTCGGCTATGAATTCAAATGGAAAGAAAGCAAAGTAAAAATACCTTCCCAATGGAAAAAGTCATATCCCGAAGCAAGTTTTGATGTGATAAATCAGGACAATTTTATGGAGTGGTTGAAATAAAAAATACAATATTTCAATGCTTTTTTTTAATCCAATGTTATTTAAAAAAAGATGAAAAATCTTTTTGAGTTCCAGCTCATACTCAATTCCCTCTAAAACATAAAAACCACAACCGAGCAGCAACTACTAATCTCTGGCTAACGAAAATTGAAGCAGGTGTTTTGATTAAATTTCTCATCCAAAGAATCAGTAATCTCTTTCCTCATCTCCTTAAGTTCATTCTCAACAACATCTATATCAATATTCTCATCTTCCTAAATACCGTACAGGTCTTTGAATTTTAGTTTATTCTCAGAAGCTTTTTTAGAAGGAATTAATTTATCATGCTCTTCCTCGCTGAAAAGGTGGAGCATATTTTTTACTCTCAATCTTTTTAATGCCGGATTATTCGCTAACGATTTAAAATAACCATTAAATTCAGAGATTATGACTGCTGGAAATCCGTAATTGATTAAACTATGATAAAAAGAATTACTATTCTATCATAATCTCTACTTCAGAGCCTTTTTCGTGTTTATCTACTGTAATTGCTGTATTTCTGCCTTTTTTTCCGAATAATCTGAATCTTTTATCTCCCTGATTTTGTTCTGCTTCTTTGCTCCATCCTAATTTATTCATTTTTTCCTCGTATTCCTCTACTAATTTATCCCGCTCTTTTTCTGAAATATATTCCACTGCAAACGCATCGTCAGCGGACAGGGATTTGGTAATTACAGCATCTTCTGAAATATAAATGTCATCAGGGAAATTTTCCGGAAGCTCCACTGACTCCTGTTCAAATTCTTCGTTTGAATTTTCCGGGTTTTCTTCTTTGTTGTTATCCTCTGAGTTGTCGCTGTAGTTTTCAGCTATTTCTTCTGCTTCAGAAGCTTTCTCTACAATTTTTTCTTCAATTTTTTCTGTATTGCAACCTAATGCAACTAAGCCTGTTAA
>CAZIXJ010000280.1:0-4424 GCA_964542835.1 uncultured Hyphomicrobiales bacterium | reverse complement strand
ATTTACTTATCCAATTTAAAAAGTCTGAAAAAAAAATGGCAAAAGAAGAAAAAAAAACTGAGAAAAAAGAAGAATTTTATATAGTTGGCATAGGCGCATCTGCCGGTGGTCTCGAAGCACTTGAAAAATTTATTACTAATATTGATTCCCAGTCAGGTATGGCTTATGTCGTAGTTCAGCACTTATCACCTGATTACAAAAGCCTGATGGTAGAGCTGCTCTCAAAGCATACAAATATGAAAGTAATGAGGGCAGAAGACGGAATAGATATTGAGAGAAATAAAGTATATCTGATTCCTCCGAAAAAGAATATGACGGTATTTCACGGTAAGCTATATCTTACCGAACAAAAACTTCAGCACGGACTTAATCTCCCCATAGATATATTTTTCAGGTCGCTTGCCGATGATTTTGGTGAAAGAGCTATTGGCGTAGTGCTAAGCGGCACCGGAAGCGATGGTACTCTCGGGATAAGAGCAATAAAAGGCGCCGGAGGTATGGTAATGGCTCAGGATGAAGAAACCGCAAAATTCGACGGCATGCCCAAAAGTGCGATAGCAACCGGTATGGTTGATTTTATATTACCACCTGAAAATATGGGCGAGCATTTGCTGAAATACACCAATCACCCGCTCGTAATTAAAAAGAACCCTGATAAAAGCGATGTTACCAAAAATGAAGACAGTTATTCCAAGATTTTATCACTTATAAGACAAAATTCCGGAACGGACTTCACTTTCTATAAGCCAAATACCATCGTAAGGAGAATAGAAAGAAGGATAAGCATTCATCAACTGGAAAATATAAAGCAATACGTAGATTTTATTACCCAATCTCCTCACGAAGTAAATATTCTTTATAAAGAATTACTCATAGGAGTTACTAAATTTTTCAGAGATGTAGAGGCTTTCTCTATAATTAAGAAAGACGTAATCCCAAAAATATTAAGGAGTGTAGATAAAAATGACCACCTGAGATTTTGGGTAGTAGGATGCTCTACAGGAGAGGAAGCATATTCACTCGCCATTTTGATAAAAGAATATCTTGATGAAGCAGGCAAAGATGCGGATATTAAAATATTTGCCACTGATATTGATAAAGAATCCATAGAATATGCCAGTGCCGGGATATATCCCGAAAGCATAGTAGCTGATGTCTCTCCCGAAAGATTAAAGAATTATTTTGTGAAAAACGGTACTACATACAGAATAAACGAAAGCGTAAGGCAAATGGTAATCTTTGCAACTCATAATATTATCAAAGACCCGCCATTTTCAAAAATTGATTTTATTTCCTGCAGAAATCTGCTTATATATCTCGAATCATATATGCAGAAAAGAGTAATTTCCGCATTTAGTTTTTCTCTGAACAAAGGAGGATTCCTCTTCCTTGGCAATAGCGAATCTCTCGGTGAGATGTCCGATTCATTTTCTACCGTTAATGTAAAATGGAAGATTTATAATAATCTGAGAACAGAAAAGAGAGTATTGCTGGATGATTACAGAATTAATCCTGTACAAAAAGACGTAATAAAGCCGGTAAGAGAATATGAAAGAGCTGCAAAAACTGTAGATGAATTTTATAATTTCGTATCTCAAAACCTCTTTGATGATTACGTACCTCCGTCACTTGTGATTGATTCCAAGCAAAATGTAGTGCATGCATTCAGCGACGTAAATAAATATTTGAAGATACCGCGAGGTAAGATTAATCTCAATCTGATGAATATGATACCCGATGACCTCACAATTCCTATCAGCACTTCTATTCATAAGGCATTTAAAGATAAATCCGAAGTGAACTATTCGGATATCAACTTCAAATTAGATAAAGAAATGTACAAAATCAATCTGAAAGTAAAGCCAATTGATAACGATAAATATTCTACCAAATACGTATTAATAATATTCGAAGAAGTATCCGAAAAAGAAAAAACCGATTATACAAAATACGAAGTCGATCAAAGCAAATCTGTAAGAGTAAACGACCTAGAGCAAGAGCTAAAATATACGAAAGAAAATCTGCAGGCTACAATAGAAGAACTTGAAACTTCAAATGAAGAACTCCAGGCTACTAATGAGGAATTAATTGCTTCCAATGAAGAGCTGCAAAGCACTAATGAAGAGCTGCAGTCAGTAAATGAAGAACTATATACGGTTAACTCCGAATATCAGCAAAAAATTGATGAACTTACTGAACTTAATAATGACATTAATAACTGGTTCAAAACTTCAAATATATCTACTATTTTCCTGGACCTTAAATTACGGGTAAGAAAATACACTCCTGAAATTAACAGATATATCAATCTTATTCAGTCAGATATCGGAAGACCTTTCAAGCATATTTCTTATAATTTTACTCTGGATAATTTCATTGAAAAAGTAGAATCCGTAATGAACAATTTGCAGGAAATTTCCGAAGAAGTAATGGTTAAAAATAATAAATGGGTTAACATTAAAATTCTTCCATACAGGACAACGGAAAATGCTGTAAAAGGCATAGTAATTACTTTCATTGATATTACTGAAATAAAAGAAAAAGAACATGAAATAGTAAGAGAACATGACCTTCTCGAACGAATTCTTGAAAACAACCCCGTAGCAAACATACTTGTAAACTGCAAAGGGCAGATTTCTTTTGTAAATAAAAAAGCAGCCGACCTCTTCGGATTTACAAAAAAAGAAATGACTTCACTTACATTTAATGCCGAGAAATGGAACGTAACTGATAAAAATGGCAATCCGATACCTGATGAAAAGAGACCTTTTACAATAATTAAAGAAACAGGCAAAACAGTAAAAAATATAATTGAATATTTTACAGATAAGAATGGAAAGATGCATAAACTTTCTATTTCAGGCTCTCCGGATCTGGATTCAGAAAATAAAGTAATTGGTGCAGTTTTTGCAATCGAAGTACTGGATTAACAGAATAGGATATTTATGTTTACGGGATTAATAGAAGAAACAGGAAAGATTCACAGAATTGAGAGGACAGGCGGAGGCAGAAAAATTTTTGTAGAAGCTGATATCGTTACCAAAGATACGAAAATTGATGATTCCATTGCAATTAACGGTGCCTGCCAGACCGTTGTTTATATTGACAATAAAATATTTGCCGTAGATGCAGTAGAAGAAACTTTAAAAAAAACTACACTCGGTAATTTTAGAAATGGCACAATAGTTAATCTGGAACGTGCAGCAAAACTCGGGGACAGAATGGGCGGACATCTCGTGCAGGGACATACAGACTGCACCGGCACGGTAGTCTCTATCGAAAAGCTACAGACCGCTGTAAATATGTGGATAAGATTTCCCTATGAATTTCAGAAATACGTGATTTCTGCAGGCTCTATTGCAATAGATGGCATAAGCCTTACTGTCGCACGGAAATCATCCGATATGCTAATGGTAGCCGTAATACCACACACATGGCAGGTAACAACGCTCAAAAATCTGAAATCCGGTGAAAAAGTAAACCTCGAATTTGATATGATAGGAAAATACGTGGAAAATATGATTGGTAATAATAAATCAGAAGGAAATCTCGATAAATACATTAATCAGCCAAATTATTAGTAATGTGTGTTAATTTTCGAGATAGAAAAACAATTATAAATTATTCCTCTACTGCTTCTCTTTTGAACAACCATATGTAGGAGCGTTGTCTCGCCTCTGCAATTTCCTTTTCCAAAGGAGGTGGCTCGGCACAACCGAGACGGAGTATTGTCTCCTTATACAGGGCAGACACACAGGCCTGCCCCTACATTTTTTTACACATCGGGGTAAACCCAACGGTTGCATTATTTCTCAACCATCGGGTTCACCCGATGGGGATACCTTTCCTGATAATACCTGCCCACAAAGACGAGACACCGGGTCGTCTCTGCATTAATTTCAGATGCCATCCCGAATTGAATTCGGGATGGAACAGATTAGGCTAAAGCCTTGAATATAACAGAGATGATGATACCCTGAGTTCAATCTCTAGGCAACTGAATATTTAGAACTTCTTTTTTATGCAGTCTTAAATTCAAAAATGCAACCGAATATTAGAGATGTTAATCTAAAATTTCCCAGTAAAGTTCATCTTTTAGCTCTATTATCCATTCTTCATACATTTCAATTCTTTTATCGAATTTGGCTCTTTCTGAAATGAAGTCATAGTCATCTTCCATATTAGGTTTATGTGCCGGAATAGACCTCTTTTTGAAAATGATATGATATTTAGGATTGGCAGGGTCCTGATTATAAGGCATAGGTTCGGATATTTCGCCTTCTTCGAGATTATCAACAGTGCGTCGCATCTCTTCAGGAAGTTCATCAAGAGTTAATTTCCCGATAAATCCACCAAATCCTCTTGTTTCTTTATCATCTGAGAATTTTTTTGCTACATCCTCAAACTTATAATTGCCTGAAATA
>CAZIXJ010000279.1:1956-4461 GCA_964542835.1 uncultured Hyphomicrobiales bacterium | reverse complement strand
AAGCCAAAGAAGAGCTTGAAAAAACAATAGCAAGCAAAGATAAATTCTTTTCAATCATTGCCCATGATTTAAAAGGTCCCTTTAGTGGGTTTATAGGGCTTTCGAGTATGCTTGCAGATGAACTGGATGCTTTCAGTCAGGATGAAATTGCAAAAATAGGGAAGAATATGCACAGTGCTGCAAACAGGCTTTATTCACTTCTTGAAAATTTACTTAACTGGTCAAGAACTCAAACAGAAGGTATGCAGTATAATCCCGAATATCTTAATCTTTCCAAAATTATTGAAAAGAATTTTAAAATACTGAAACAAAGCGCTTCCAATAAGAACATCAGATTAATGTCAGAAATTGATTCAAATGCAAAGATTTATGCAGATGTAAATATGATGGATACTATTTTCAGAAACCTTATTTCCAATTCTATTAAATTTACAAAGCCTGAGGGCAGAGTAGTTATTTATACTGAAGATGAAAATGATTTTTTAAAAATTATAGTAGAAGATACAGGAATTGGTATGACTGAAGAGGTGAGAAAGAATGTATTTAGTATCGAGCATAAAATATCTACAAAAGGTACCAATATGGAACAGGGGACAGGTTTAGGATTAATTCTTTGCAAGGAACTTGTGGAAATGCATGGCGGAGAAATAAATCTTGAATCGGAAATTAACAAAGGCGCAAAGTTTTTCTTTACAATTCCAAAAGCAAAAATCAATTAATTTTACATTTAATATTATTTTCTTGATAATGTGAATTTTTTTTCTTATTCTTGTTTTTTTAGCATAAGATAAATTATTAATAATGTTTGACTAATTGCTTGGGATTGATATGCCTTTTGTTACTGATATTACAGAAATTATCGAACAAATGAAAATTGATAGTGTAGAATTTGTAAATCTGCAGTTTTCTGATATGATGGGAATGGCTAAAAGCGTTACTATTCCTGTATCAAAATTTTCGGAAGCCCATGAAAACGGGCTTTGGTTTGATGGCTCTTCAATAGAAGGATTTACAAGAATTTATGAAAGTGATATGCTTTTGAAGCCTGATCTGGATACTTATGCAGTAATCCCATGGCTTGAAAAAGAATCAGGGAATATCGCAAGAGTAATTTGCGATGTTTACACTCCTGACGGAATACCTTATGATGGTGATCCAAGGTATATTCTGAAAAAAGTGCTTAAAGAAGCCGACGAAATGGGTTATGAATTCAATACAGGACCTGAACTCGAATTTTTTCTTTTCAGAAAAGAAAACGGAAAAATCATATCTTCTGCAAACAGAGAGATAGTGCCTCATGATGCAGGACAATACTTTGATCTGGTGCTTGATGAAGGATTTGATGTAAGAAGAGATATGATGAATACTCTAAAAAAAATGGATATAGACGTAGAAGCAAGTCATCACGAAGTAGCTCCGGGGCAGCACGAAATAGGATTCAAATACAGTAATGCACTGAATACTGCCGATAAAGTAATGACTTTAAAATACACATTGAAATCCATAGCCGCCAGACATGGTCTCTATGCTACTTTTATGCCGAAGCCTGTTGCCGGAGTAAATGGAAATGGTATGCACGTACATCAAAGTCTGTTTACAAAATCAGGCGAAAATGTATTTTTCAATAAAGACGATAAATATCAACTTTCGGAGATTGCCTATAATTTTATGGCCGGGCAAATGAAACATATTAAAGCTATGTGTGCAGTGCTTAATCCCACTGTAAATTCATACAAAAGGCTAGTACCCGGCTATGAGGCATCTACCTATATTTGCTGGGCAAGAATTAATCGCTCAGCTCTTATAAGAATACCGAAGTATTCCAAAGGTAAAGAAAAGTCAACAAGAATTGAAATCAGAAATCCCGACCCAAGCTCAAACCCTTATCTTGCCTTTGCTGTACTTCTTAAAGCAGGGCTTGAAGGAATAAAGAATAAAGAGGTATGCTCGGCACCGGTAGAAGAAGACGTATTTGGATTTGATTTTGAACAGTTAAAAGAGAAAAATATTGATTTTTTGCCTATGTCTCTTTGGAGTGCAGTCAAACAATTGAAAAATGACGATGTAATAAAAGAAGCTCTCGGAGATACTTTTGCTCTGAAATATGCCGATGCAAAAGACAAAGAAGGAGAAAACTTCAGACTGGCTGTTACTGACTGGGAAATTAAAAATTATCTCGAAAGTATTTAATCATTACTAATTTAATTGATTTCTGAATATTTATGCAATATTGCCATATGGCAATATTGCATAAATAAATTATTTTTATTAATTTGTAATTCAAAAATTAATAGATTTGATATTTTTATAAAATGAGGTATTATGTATGTTTAATCCTAATAATCAATTTGTGTTTGCTCCAATTAAACTGGGGTATTGCGACAAAAAAGATGGTAAAGTAAATCAAAAGCATATTAATTTCTATAAGGTAAGAAGCAGGCATTTGGGCACATCGGCCCGAACGCGCCGGTATAGGTCGCCGGATTGGAGCGCGGCGTGCGCCCG
>CAZIXJ010000279.1:0-1946 GCA_964542835.1 uncultured Hyphomicrobiales bacterium | reverse complement strand
GCACAGTAATTTATGAGCCTCTCTATATTGATTCAGGTTTGAGAGAGCTGCCTACTCAGCTCGGAATTGATAATGATGATAAAATCAAAGGGCTACAGGAACTTAATAAAATTGTTCAAAGAAACGGGGCGCTTGCAGTAGCTCATTTGAATCATCCGGGCAGACAGGCACATCCTAAAATTCCCGGAAATTATTTCGTTTCTTCTACTGATATGCCCTGTGAAAATGATGGAGCTGTTCCTGATATGATGAATCGCGGTGATATGAATCACGTACTTGAATTACTGAAAAATGCTGCAATAAGAGCTGAGAAAGCCGGCTTCGATGCTTTGGAGCTTCAGCTTGGTCATGGCTATTTGTCTGCTCAGTTTTTATCGCCGCATGTAAATAAAAGAAGTGATGAATATGGCGGTTCTCTCGAAAACAGAATGAGATTTCCTCTGGAAATGTACGATGCGGTAGTAAGTACTGTATCAATACCCGTAATTGTGAGAATTACCGGTTCAGAGCTATGTGATGATGGGATTACACTTGATGAGGCGATTGAATTTGTGAAAAGACTAAAAGATAAAGGTTGTGAAGTATTTCATATAGTAGCAGGTTCGGGATGCTCTTCTGCACCGTGGTTTTTCCAGCATATGTTTACTTTAAAAGGCAAAACGTGGGAACTGGCAAAAAAAATTAAAGATGCTACGGGAGTAAAAATAATCAGTGTAGGCAGGATTACCTCGATTATGGATATTGAGCATTTGCTTGAGAGGATGGGCAGTGATTTTGTAGGAATTGGAAGGGCTTTAATAGCCGACCCTGATTTTGTAGGCAAATATACAGGAGAAGCGGATGGCAATATAAAACCGTGCATGTCATGCTCTGATGGATGCCTTGGAGGAGTGAGAAGTGGTAAAGGTCTGGGATGTATGGTTAATCCGGTAATTGGTAACGAACCGGTGGATATTAAGCCCATATCTTCTAAGAAAAACATTGCAGTAGTCGGTGGCGGTCTTGCGGGAATGGAATTTGCAATTCAGGCGAAAGAGCGTGGGCACACTGTAACGATATTTGAAAAAGAAATACTTGGCGGACAGTTTAATCTTGCATGGTTACCTCCAAATAAAAGCGATTTCAAACAACTTCTTGATTATTACAAATTAGAAATTTCTGACAGAAATATCAGAGTAATCTATAAAGAAGCTGATAAGTATGACATCTTAAGTGGTGAATTTGATGAAATAGTATTGGCAACAGGTGCTGTACCTCTTACTCCACCTATAAAAGGGCTAAATAAATTTTTCTGGTCGGAATTCCTCGATCAGGAATCAATGCCACACAATAAAAGGATTGTAATTATCGGTGGTGGGCTAATCGGTATTGAAGTGGCAAGCAAACTCGTAGAGCATGATAATAAAGTAATTATTGTGGAAATGGCTGATGAAGTGGCAAGAGGAATGGAAATTTTGGAGAAAAAGCAGACGCTTGCAAAGCTAAGCAAGTACGGAACAAAAATTTATACAGGATGCAAAGTAAGTGAAGTGAAAAATGGGAACTCTACTGTAATAATCGAAGGTCATTCGATTATTCAACTTAATAACATTAATCACATCGTAATGACAACAGGAATGAAGAGCAATACCAAACTTGAGGCAGAAATTAAAGGCAGAAAGCCTTATCACAAAATCGGAGATGCATTAAAGCCGGCTAAAGCTCTGAATGCAATAGCCGACGGATTCAAGCTGGGTATTGAAATATAAAAAATATTTTTTTAGAAATACTATTTCAGTTTGTCTTTAAATAATTTTTCAAGTTTTTTTACTTTTGGTGAAATTACAAAAGCACAATAAGGCTGAGATTTATTTTGATTGTAGTAGTCCTGATGGTAATCTTCAGCTTCGTAAAATTCGGTTAATTCTGAAATTTCAGTAACTACGGGGTCATCATAAATCTCAGCT
>CAZIXJ010000278.1:0-4486 GCA_964542835.1 uncultured Hyphomicrobiales bacterium | reverse complement strand
AATATTTCACAATTTTCAATTCCCTGCTACAAAGACGAGGCACCGCCTCGTCTCTACATTAAGCTCAGCTTTGTTTCCCCTCACCCCTGCCCTCTCCCAGTGGGAGAGGGAGTTTTTTCTCATTCCCAAATCGAAGCTTCTGCTAATCTCAACGTCCTGTAATTCATTTGCAGCGAGATAATACTCACCGGCAAATAAAATATTTGTTAATAATATTTGATTATTTGTTAATAATGTATTATATTTAAGTAATTTTTCTGTTTAAAATTATTTGGAGATTTTTCGATGAAATTAAAATCAACAATATTCGCACTCTTTGTGATATTTTTAATTGGTTCATTCACAAATGACGTAATGGCGAAAAAGAAATACTATGTAGTATTTGACAACTTTGAAGAAGATATTCAGATTGATATGGGTGACGGCACATTCAGGACGCTCGTAGAACACTTGTATTACGTCAGGCTGTCCGAAGATGAAATACTAGGTCCATATGCTGAAATGAAACCATTCAGCCCGGCTACTTTTGCATCCAGAGCTATTACTGAATATGATGTTGCAATTTTTCCGCTTGGTGATGTACCGCTTCAGGCATCCTATAACGGTATCAAGATAATTGATAAGGTAAAAGAAATGCTTGATGCCGGTAAAGGTGTGATTCTTATCGGCAGGCAGTATATGACGCAAGCTGCTGCTGACGGCACTGTAAGAAGCTTCCTTAATCAGGAAGTAAGAATAAATAACAACCGATACGAAACTTCTACTAAATCCGGCAATACTACCACTTTTGTCAGGTTCGACCTGAAAGCCGTGGAAGACGACCCGGTAGGGCAGGGTTACGTAAAAGTATGCAATACCAAATATCAGGAAAATAACAGTGAAATGGCACCTCCGTTTATGTGGTATGAAAGCGCCGACTTTTTCACTATTAATCAATCATCTATGGCTACAGGATTTGACCGCGTTCACCCGGCTGATGACGAACTTTACGCCGGTGCCAGATGGAATAACACCAAAGGCGGCAGAATGGTATTCTGGTCCGTAGGGTTTGATGTAGCAACTAAAATCCACGATGATAAATTCGGTACGAATCTGATAAATGCCGTTCACTGGATTACCGAAAGAATGCTGAAGCCTGAGCAGTGGATTCAGCCGGAAATTAACAGAATTAATTTTGAAAAAGTTGACCCGGGTGAATATAAAGTAGATGAAGTTCGAATAAGAAATTATGGAAAAGAAGACCTTACGATTACAAATACATATATCGAAAACTTTTTCTCTGATGAAGGCGTTTATACAATAGAAGACGGAGGCGTAAGCCCTGACAATCCTCTCGTGCTTGAGCCGAATGAGTTTACTACAATTAAAGTAAGATTTACACCCCCTGCTGAAGATATTTTTGAAGATGCACTGATTATAGAGTCAGATGCCTTTAATACTAATAGTCTTACAATATCCCTTGACGGACAGGGAGGAGAGCAGGTAGAAAAAGGACCACGTATTTCTGAATACGATTTTCCTGTTGATTTTGGCGATGTTTACGTTGGTGAAGTGGTAGATAAAGATATTCCCGTTACTAATACAGGCAATGTATCATTAATGATTTTTACTCTTGATACCACCTTAAACGAAGGCGGAGCATTTCTTTACAGAAAGTCTGTTTCTACTCCTATTGTACTTAAGCCCGGTGAAACCTACAATATACCTATGAGGTTTTTCCCTCTTGCCGGAGATGCTGATTATCACGGGCTAATCAAAATTACTTCAAATGCCAATAATGTCGATACTTCATATATTGAATTGATTGGGCAGACATTGCCTGACAAATCAGGACCTGAAGCCAAAGTAGAAACTAAAGATATAGTCTGGGGGCAAGTGGTTACTGAAGAAGATTTCTCTTTTGAAATAGAAAGTACAGGAGATATGGACCTTCTCGTATCAGATATTTTTGTGGATGGAAACAATGAAGCTCAGGAAGTTTTCAATGTAATATCCGACAGGCAGGCAAGCATTCCTCCGGGCGAGGTTTTCGAGGTTACGGTGAGATTCGAACCAAAACAGAATAAAAAATATGCAGCCGACTTAACTATAATATCAAATGCAAAAGTAAACAGGATTTACTATATCCCAATGTTCGGTGAAGGAATAGTATCTGTAAATGATGACGGCGAAGCTGAATTGCAGGATTTATTTACTATGAAAGCAAGTCCGGCACCTGTTACCGGTATTTCTTCCTTAAATTATACTATTCAGGGCAATGCCGGAAAACATCTGAATCTCTATATAGCAAATGAGGCAGGAAATAAAGTGCAGACTTTCGTAAATTCCGTTAAATCACCGGGAATGCACAGCATAGAGATAAATGCCGACAGTTTTTCTTCGGGAGCATATTACATTATTGCCGAAATAGACGGCAAGAAAAGCATACTGCCTCTTTTGATTACCAAATAGAGCCTCAGTAGAAAGTCAAATTATAAGATAATATTAAATTAAAAATCTCCCGGACTGTAGAGCTGTTCGGGAGTTTTTTTTATAATATTTTCAATTTTTGTTAAAATATACATAAGAATTATTAGTATCCAATTTGCCTTCATCAGGGATTTTCAGATGTATTTTATAGCAATTATTTTTATAATATTAATTTTTTTACAAAATCAGAAAAATTTTTTGTTATAAATTTGTATTTTTCAAAAAATATTCGTAAATTTATGGTCTTGTAATTAAATGTTATTAATAACCTGATTAAAAGGAATTATATGATAACCGTATTTTAAAATAAAAATATAAGGAGTCATTATGTTTGATGACAAACAATTTGAGGCGAAAGGAAAAGTAAACGGACCGGGAATTAAACACGATATTCCCAAATACAAGGCATGGACTTTGGGAAATTTTCGAAAAATCCCTCAGTTACAGAATATTCTAACAGAAGAAGAACTTTTTAATATAGAAGTAGTTGGAACGGTATTGCCATTCAAAGCAAATAATTATGTAGTAAATGAACTGATTGACTGGGAAAACCCTCAGGATGACCCTATTTTCAGGCTGACATTTCCACACAAAGATATGCTGAAGCCACATCATTTCAACAAAATGGCTTTGGCACTTAAAGGCGATTATTCAAAAAATCAGATAGATGAAATTGCAATTGAAATACGAAATGAATTGAACCCCAATCCGGCAGGACAGACTGATTACAATATGCCGGTACTGGAAGATACGAAAATTGAAGGTTCACAGCATAAGTATGACCAGACTGTGCTATTCTTCCCGAAACAGGGACAGACGTGCCACGCATACTGTACATTTTGCTTCAGATGGCCCCAGTTCGTAAGCACAGACGACGGAAAATTTGCGGCAAAAGATATATCGAATATTATTGAATATATCAGAAATAACCCTCAGGTAACTGATATACTTTTTACCGGTGGCGACCCTATGGTAATGAGCGGTAAAATATTTGAAACTTATATTGATGAATTAATAAATGCCGATATTCCAAATCTGAAAAATATAAGAATCGGTACTAAATCCCTCGCTTACTGGCCTTATACATACCTTGATGATAAAAATGCACCATATATCCTAAGAGCTATGAGAAAAGCCGTGAAAGCAGGCTATCATGTTGCCTTTATGGCACATTTTAATCACCATAAGGAATTGCAGACTAAAGCTGTAAAAGAAGCTATTGCTATAATACAGGAACAGGGTGTACGAATACGCTCTCAATCTCCGATTTTTAATTATATAAATAATGCCCCCGAAGTCTGGAAAGAAATGTGGGAAATGCAGGTTGCACTTGGAATTATACCGTATTATATGTTCATAGCTCGTGATACAGGGGCTCAGGAATATTTCAAAGTTACTCTCGAAAGAGCATGGGATGTATTCAGAACTGCCTACAGTCAGGTAAGCGGACTTGCAAGAACCGTAAGAGGACCATCTATGTCATGCGGTCCGGGCAAAATACATATGCTTGGAGTTACTGAAATTAAAGGGGAAAAAGTGATGGCACTGAGATTTATTCAGGGCAGAAATGCTGACTGGGTACACAGACCATTCTTTGCAGAATATAATCCGGATGCAATCTGGATAGATGACCTCAAACCGGCATTTGGTGAAGATAAGTTTTTTTTTGAGGAAGAACTCGAATCAATTTATTATGAAAAGAAAGAATTAGTAGATAATATCGCATAAAGTGCTTTAAAATATACAATCAGAGGCTGTCTCAAAAAATTGTTTTTGGCGCAGCCTTTTTTTTATTCTGCATCAGGAAAAGCAAGATTTTGAATTATAGTATCTTCAATTTCATTTTTAATTTCTTTCAGATGCTTTTGCGTACTGATTTCTTTACCGGATTTTTGATTTATTTTTAGTTCCAGCTCTTTTTTGTCTTCATTAATATTTACAGATACCCGCGTATTGATACCTTCTCTTACGAACCATTCGGTATTAAATGCTTTATTCTTATATTCATATTTAATGT
>CAZIXJ010000277.1:0-4506 GCA_964542835.1 uncultured Hyphomicrobiales bacterium | reverse complement strand
TTCAAAAAAATGAAAAAAAAATGTGACAAAACGCATTTTGAGTTGTCTTATGGGTAAGAAGATATGCAATTTTAATTTTATATGAATTTTTGGAGAAAATGGTTATGTTGAAGTTTTACACGTTTTTATTGATTGCGATTATGAATATTTCTGCTTTTGCAGGAAATTCTGAGGATTTAAAAGACTTGAGCGGAGGTTGGGGTGGTCATGAATATTTTATGACTTTTCATCCTACTGCTACAGATAATGATTCATTGTCTGGATTTTATGTATATGCTATTTCTCCAAGTGATGTTACATTATTTTTAGAAATCCCTGCTTTAGATTTTCACATCGAAAGAAACCTGAAAAGAAATACACTTGAAAAAATCAAAATCCCTACTGAATATGCACTATGCAATGAGAGAGGAGAATTGGAAGAACCGAATAATGAGCAACAATACCCTGGAAGAGCTATTTACATTTTTTCAGATGACTTAATAAAATTATTCGGTGTTGCTATACAAAACGGAAAATGTGAAATATATAAATCCGAACCTACAAGCAGTCTTGGTACAAGTTATACCGTATCTGCATGGAATAAGACTGAAAATACTTCTTTAAATAATAATGCTTACACAAGTATAATTGCACCATATGACCAAACTATGGTACGATTTACTCTCGGTGGGAATGAAAATACTACAACTCCAAAAGGACTGGAACCCGGAGAAGATTTTGATATACATATGGACGGAGGTGATGTATTTCAAATTCCTGCCATTGGTGAAAACAGCGACCTTTCCGGCTCTAAAATAATTGCAAATAAACCGGTAACAGTTATTTCAGGTAATTATTCAGTTAATAGCAGTGATGGATTTAGAACAAATTACACAATCGAACAGAATATGGCAGAGTTTAGCTGGGGAAAAGAGTATTTAATAACTCCAATTGCAAATGATTCAACTGAAACAAAAATCAGAATTTTTGTCAAACACAAAGGAACAAAAATTTACAAAAATGGCGAAGTAATCGCTGAACTTGAAAACACAAACGGTCTGGAAAATAACGGCTGGATGACTTTGTCTGTAAAAGGGGCTGCAAAGATTACATCAGACAAAGTGATTAACGTGGTTCAATATAACATCTCAGAAAATCAATCACAAAAAGGTAAGCCTTTTCAGATGAATGTAATGCCTGTTTCACAATTTCAAAATAGTGTAATTGCTGTTTATCCTGAAGATTACTTTGGCAATGCAGAATATTATATGAATATTGTTTTTGAAAATACTGAAGCAAAAATACCTGATGAAATGGAATTCGGGTACGTTGAAGACGGTGATATAATAATGAACAGTATTGAAGAAACTGATATTGCTTCAATTGTATCAATCAATAAAATTGCTCCAGATGATAATTATTATTATGCAATTGTAAAAGTAAATACTGAGTATGAAGTCGTTGCAGTTCGCTCCAAAGCACATATTACTGCATATGTCTATGGTAATTATGCAGAGAATGGGAACCAAACAGGAAGCTTTGGTTATGTAGCAAGTGAGAGATATCTTTCTGACTTTGAAACTGCTGACCATTATCCGCCACAGGTAAGTTATACAATGGACTGTTATGGCGGAGTGCCTGCAAACCCAGCCAAGCCGGAAGATGCTATGGTAGTGGATTGGGGCAGCGACCCTAATAATCCACCAAACGATGAAGAAAAGACTTCCGGGCTTGGAGTGATTTATATGGTAGATAATGAGAGTTATAATTATGACCTTTATGTTGATGAATTTATTCCTGGAGAAAGTGATACTACATATTTTTCACTCGATGTAAGAGATATTAATCAGGATGCATATGCAAAAGTAATATTTACGGATAGAGCAGGAAATGATACTACTTTGGAATTTGAATATAAAGTTCCTCAAATAATATTTGAAGATAAAACTTTTGTAATGAATGCAGAAGAGAATAATCTAAGCGATAAAATATTTATTCAAAATCAATATGAAAGCGATACAGTCGAAATTGATATTTACCAATCTCTAAATGAAAACATAAGCATAGATACAGAATTACCTTTTGTGCTTGCTCCCGGTGAGAGAAAAGAATTAAGCCTCTCAATAAATGAAGATTATAAAGATACGCTTGAGACAAGATTAGAACTCATCTACAGTCCTCCGGGAAAAGAATGTAGTATAATAGAAAGTTTTGATATTTTAATTAATTCTGTTTCAGGATTGCCTGTATTATCCGCTGAAAATATTTCTTTTGGAGAAATATACAGAAACAGAGAAAAAAACATAGAGCTGGAAGTGTCAAATCCGTCATCTCTTGGTGCTGAAAAAGCATTAGTAATTGAAGGAATTGAAGAACATCACTTAATCGGAGAATATGGCAGCGGCAAAGTATTTGTAATTATTAATACTGATTTTCCGGTTACTATTGATATTGATGAAACGCATATATTTGAAATTAAATTCAAACCACAGCAAGTAAGAGAATATAATGCAACTTTAATTTTTGAAACTGACATAACTCTGACCAAATCGAAAATTGTATTATCAGGAGAAGGCTTAATGCCTCAGACCTTGCAAGATATTAGTAAACTTGGGAGATATAAATCAAATCCTAATTTCTACAAGGATGATTTGCTCAATGATATGCAACATATTAATTTAATTGAAGATGCAATAGAAATAAAGAATATGGATACAATCCCAATGAAAATAACTGATGTATCTGTTGAGTATATTGAGCAAGAAACACCTTCCTTCTTCTTAAAAGTAAATGATAAATATGTAGGTTTTAACACAATAGGTGCTGAATTCTTTTTGGAATCATTTAATATAATGCCCGATTCTACTCTGAAAATACCTGTTTACTTTGCTGGTTATACAACAGGTGAGCATACCGAAGCTATCAGACTAAAAACCAATACAAAATACAATTTTGAATTATTCCTTCAGGCAATCGGTACATATCCGAAAGCAGATGCTCCGACAGGTATCAAAATGGGAGCGCCCACTCCCGACGAACCTGAATTATTCAAGAGTATAGAAATCACTAACGAAGATTGGGATTATGAAGCACCACTTGTGATATATGATATTATTTCTTACAGCAATAATGCCGTATCTGATAACTGGGAAGATTACGAAGGCTATAATTTCAAATTCAGAAAGCCGGTTGATTTGCCGATTACATTAAATCCGGGAGAAAGCCTTTCGATAGATGCAGCTTTCAGAGATAACGGGCATAAAGAATCATACTGCAGAATAAGATTTGTCTCCGATGCAAAAGAAGATGAAGTAACTACCTTATGGGTAGATGATGCTGTTTCAGTAGCAGAATATACCGTTCCTGAAATTACAATTTCACCAAATCCTGCGGGGGATTATATTGAAATAATGATTAGTAGTGATAGCAAGGGGGCATGCCCCCTTGTCTCAAGCGGAGAGATAGAGATAATTGATGTGCTTGGGAATGTGGTTATATCCACTGAGGACACTGAGCGGAGCCGAAGTGCCGAAGTACGCAATGGCAGGTCATTCTCGGGTTACTTCGACTACGCTCAGCAACCCTTAAGAATTGATATTTCTCATCTGCCTCGTGGAGTGTATTTTGTGAGGGTAGGAGATCGAGTTGAGAAATTTGTGAAATTGTAGAGACGAGGCGGTGCCTCGTCTTTCCGGCAGTAGCTTTGAAATCCTCCTCTGTGCCTGCACAGACGACCCACCGGGTCGTCTCTACAACGGAGCGCATTGATATTTCGCATCTGCCTCGTGGAGTGTATTTTGTGAGGGTTGGAAATAGAACAGAGAAATTTGTAAAGAGACGATAATTTGTAGGGGGCGGGTTTTCCGCCCCGCATGAAAATGTAGAGACGATGCGGTGCCTCGTCTTTGTGGCAGGAAAATTGAAAATAGAAATGATTTGTTCTTTGAGATGAGGAATTTTTATGCAACCGATGGCTTAAGCCGTCGGTTGCACACTCAACGGCGGCAATCAGGAGTTTTCAATTGATGCTACTGAAATTCCAACAGGAGTTTATTTGTATAGTCTTACGAATAATAATAATAAATTGAGTTCAGGTAAATTTATTATTGTTAAATAATAATTAATTATTATATTCCCGTATCGCTTTTGCGATACGGGAATTTTATTAAAATTTATGGAGTTTAGAATGAAATATTTCTTGTATCTATTGATGATTATAAGCTCTCTTAATCTATTTGCGGAAAGACAGTTAGTACATAAATATAAAACTGAAGATTCTACAGAATGGATAACTGTTTTAGAATGTCTTGACAGTAATAATTGCTATGCAATATCTAATTTTCTAAGACTAACAGGGGATGAAGATTTTGTTCATAGTGATATATATATATATAAATCAACAGACCAAGGAGATACTTGGAAATTGGATTGGGAAACTTACTATATTCCGGGTAAAGACTCAGTTGCTTCACTTGGCAAAGCTTTTATTTTAGACAGCAATCACTTTTATTTTACATTTTTGCAAAG
>CAZIXJ010000276.1:0-4509 GCA_964542835.1 uncultured Hyphomicrobiales bacterium | reverse complement strand
GATGCTCTCTTTTACTATCTGCAAATACGATTTTAGCGCCTTGCCTAACAAAGGCTAAAGCAGTGGAAACAAAAGTATAAGACGGAATAATGACTTCATCACCGGGTTGAATATCAGTTAAGATAGCACACATTTCTAAAGCATCAGTACAAGATGTTGTAAGCAGGCATTTTCTAAAACCATACTTTTGCTCAAAATAGTTTTGACACTTACTTGTATAGAACCCATTACCGGATAGCTTACCAGAATAAACAGCCTGGTATATATAGTGGGCTTCTTTACCTGTTAGGTATGGTTTGTTGAATGGGATAGACATGCGAATTATATTAGGTAATTAATTCTTTTAATTGAATGATTTTTGTATTCTTTAAGCTTGAACTTTTCATACATTTATTAGCAATGATATTACTAAATGTCTTTGTAAATATTATTATTAATTTTGGAGGAGAGTTTTCTAAATCCTCAAAGTTCTCGATCCTTTTGTTAAAGTAGGGTAAATATTTGTATAACATACTTGGAGTATCATCAACCAATCTAAAACTATTTAATTTTAAAGCAGACATTATATTTAGTGCTCTTTTAGGTGCATAAAGAGCAACATCTTTTTCACTGAAATCTTTAAGTATATTCTTGATTTTATTTTTAATCAGTTTATTTTTTTTTTGAAAATCATCCAGTTTGATAGTTTTTGGTAGAATGCTTTCATCAATACTGTTTTTATATTTTGTTTTTGTGATTATCCCGAAAATCATACCATTTTTAGCTCCCAATTGTAATTTTCTAACATTTAATCCCGCTTTTTTGATAACTTTATTTAAATTTTCTCTTGTGAAATAATTGAAATGTTCATGGGTAAACATAGAGATATCTCCCATGTTAATATCTGGTTCACAATTTGGGACCCCAAATATTATCTCCCCTTTTTCTTTTAAATGATTAGCTTGTTCTTTTAAAGAAGAAATCGGATCTCTTAAATGTTCCAAAACATTAAAGCTAATTATTAAGTCGAAATTATTATTAAGTTTTTTTGTTGGGAAAAAATCTTTAATTTTTGTAATCGTTTTGTTGTTTATGTTATTTATCTGGGGGCCAGGTTCTAATCCTGTGCATTTTGCACCGCAATTAGCTAGGTTGTTTAATATAAAACCATTACCACACCCAATTTCAAGTACCTCTTTCCCTATAATTTCTGGAAAATTATTATCTATAAATTCAACAGCGGCTTTACCCTGTTGTCCTCCGTGTTGACTATTCATCTCACCATCTAACATTGAACCTTCAGAATATATTTTATTTAACAGAAAATCCAACTTTTTGCTACCAACTTGGAAGAATAGTTTTAAATAGTTATCGTATTGATACTTAAATTCTAATAAATGTGGTAATCCTCCATTATCATTATTTCTATGTGTTCCATATAAGAAAGGAATTTTTATTTTTTTTGTATTCATATATGTTTATTTATAAATATTGAACAACTTCATATAGCGAATTTAACCGCTTCGGATAGTTTGTGTAATATTGGTTCCTGTCAATTAGCCAAGCGTCAACACCTAATTTTTTTGCTGGTTCCATGTCAAGTTCTATTGAATCGCCAATATAAAGTATCTCTTTAGGATTAGAGTTTATCTTTTTAATTATTGTGGTATAAAATTTTTCTTCAGGTTTTTTTGTTTTTAAAGTAGATGAATCATATATACCTTCAAATTCACATTGAAAAAGGTCTTTAATTATATTATTCAATCCATCATGAAAATTCGAAACAATGATTTTTTTTTGAGAAATTTCTTTTATTATATCAGTATCTTCATATCTAACCCATGGTAGATATGAGCATTTATTGAATATTTCACCTAATAAATGCTCATCAGGGCTAATGCCTAAGCTATTAAGTATTTTTTTGTTAAAAAAGAAATAAAAATCTTTAGATGTTTTATCAGGGAAGTTTATAGTTTCGGATATAATATTATGAATATATTTGAAATGACTCAAGTTAATTATATACCCTTGTTTTTTTAATATTGAAATAAATTCATTATAAAATGCTGGTTTATATATTAATGTGTTTGCAGCATCAAAAAGTACATACTTAATCATAGCTCTAAAAAATATAAAAATTTGTCTTATTGTCAACGCATTTATTTGGAGTATTGACATCAGGGTATATTATATCCATCATTATTCTAATGGCAACCCCCATTTTAATTTTATTTTTTTTGGGTTTTTTGCCAAGTAATAGTTCATCTATTGTATAAATTACATCTTGAAAACCAAAATTATGTCTAATTGAATTAGTTCCTGAAATTCTGCAATTAATTTCAAATGGAATTATTTCATTGTTTTTAGTTACAATTGATTGCATATTAGCAGAGCCAATAATATTTGAATATTGAATAACAGAGTTAATAATTGGAATAGTATTTTTGTTAAATTCTTTTGTAACAATAGTTTCAATGCTTATCCCGTTTTTTAGTTTCCTTTTTAGGGTTATTGTGTCATGAAGTTCATTTTTTTTATTTACATAAAAAGCTGTTGTAATTTCTTGACCTGTATAAAGTTTCTGAACAATATATTCTTTATCATTAAACTTTTTTACATCATTAGGATTTAAAAAAATGTCTCTAGACCCACGCCCTAAAATTGGTTTTACAATAAATTGCTCAAATTCTCCACTATATTTGGAGGGTTTTGTTGTCTCGGCAAATGGAATTTTATATTTTTGAAAATATTCGTAGGTTTTGTATTTATTAAGAAAAATTAGTGCTGTGTTTGCTTCTGAGGCAGCAACAATTGCACTTATTTTGTTTTTATTTTTTGAAAGGTAATAAATTTCAAAATCTGTTGTTGGAATAATTAAATCAATATTCTCTTTATTTACAATTTCAATTATTTGATTAATATAATCATCTTTATATGCATAACTTACTTGATAGAAACCATCTACAAGGTGATTGCCCGCGCTGAAAGAATCTATATTTGTGCCGATAATCTTAAATAATTCAAAATGTTGACGTATTATCCTAATAATTCCTTGTGCAACATTCCCTCCAATCCCCGTAACTAAGATGCATTTTTTAGTCATTTTTTATAATATTTTCTAAATATGAAATAATATCCCTTTTTGGATAATAACCAATCTTTTTATAACTTAATTCTCCATCATAATTCATACTAGGTGAATTATCAATATCATTTGTTTTTGTAATAATTGCATTAGTTTTCTTACTTATAGTTTTTGCAATTTTAATATTTGAATAACTTTTACTAGCTACTCCTAATATCGTTAAATTCTCACTATGATTAGCTGCATTGATTAAAAATTGAACAGCATCCTCAACAAGAATATAGTTTTGTTCCCGTAAGCCTTTGCCGAAAATTGTAATTTTTTTGTGTTTTAATGCATTGTTTAATATTTTAGGGATGAATGTATGTTCGTTACAACCGATGCCAAAAATTGAAGAAAATCTTATAATTGCATGAGATTTATGAAATTTTAAAATATTTTCACCACTTAGTTTTGTTAATCCATAAAGAGTTGGGTTGTTATAAGGGCTGTTTAGCGTTATCAAGTTGCTTGTTGGATTTCCATAAACAGATACACTTGAAGAATATATAATCCTTGCGTTTTTATAATATTCAGATATTTTTAATAATAAGGAGATATTTGTATTTAGTATATCTTTGGTTGGGGAATTAAGGTTTCCATAAGGTATTTTTGCTGCTAAGTAATATATATGATCAAATTCCTTTTGTTCCTCAAAGAGCGAATCAATATTGGTATATATTTTTTTGTATAAACTATAATTAATTCTTTCATCATTTTCATTTATTAGTCCATACAAATGATTATTGAATAAAGATTTTGACAAATGACTTGCAAGAAATCCGTTTGCACCAACAATTAATATTTTTTTGTTTTCTATCATATATAAAATATTATGTTCTTTAAATTCAAGAGAAGGTATTTTTTATTATCACTATTATAGGGAAATAAGCTAATATTATTTTGTCAAATTCTATAATTTGCTATTTAGTAATTCAATAACATAAGTTATGTTTTTATTAAAGTCTGATTTATCAACTACAATTTTCCTAAATGATTCTTTTAAACTATGGTTATTTATATTATTTATTGCTTTTTCTATGTAATTTTTTAGATCTAATTCCATATTATTGTATACAAAGTCCCAATTATCGAAATATTCGTCTAATCCAGGTCTCTTGCCAATAATTGGGATCAAACCACAAGATATTGCTTCCAATAATGAACCAGAAATACCGGCAGAAATGGTTTCTGGATATTTATTTATATTGATTGGATCAATATAAATATCCCCTTGCACAATATACAAATGTAATTTTTCGTAAGGAATGGATGGCATGAAGAAAATATTTTTTTCAATTTTGTTATTCTCTACTATTTTCTTAAGATGAGGAAAGTTTATTCCCCCTGTTCCGATTGCAAAATAGAAATTTGGATATTCCTTTACCACTTTGGCAATTGATTCC
>CAZIXJ010000275.1:0-4515 GCA_964542835.1 uncultured Hyphomicrobiales bacterium | reverse complement strand
GTCCGAGCTTTATCTCTTGCAAATGGATATAAAAAAATCTGACTATCTCGAAGATGCTATTAGTCTCGTTTTGCATTTCAGCGATAAAATTAAAAATCCTTCTACTGTAAAAGAAGCATTGAAAGATGCCGGAAATGTAAAAAACGATATTCTTACTTCTCTGGATAAAGCTGTCGAAGCAAAAGCAATTACTCCTGAAAACCGGGAATCCGTAGATAACATTCATTCAATATTTGAAATATTTGAAGTAAGAACCCGAGAGATGCTTGCAAGAATAGATGATGACCAAAAATGGGAAATGCATAATATTGATGATTTAAAAAGTAATTTTATTAACGTATTTCAGGCTATCGAAAAAAACAGCAAAGGGAGATACAAAATCATTTATAATATCGCAGAACATGATATAAAAGATTATTTCGTCCAACTTGATATTAAGAGTCAGGATGGGATTAATATTTATATGCCTCCTGTTTTTCAGGATGTAATGAGAGATTTGATAGCAAATTCCAGAAAATATACAGAGCCGGGCGGAAGAATTATGGCAGGGCTTGTAAACGACGGGAAATCGCTCAAATTTGCAGTGGAAGATACCGGTAAAGGGATACCTTCCGACCAGATTGAAAAGGTAATTGATTTTGGGTTCAGAGCATATAATGTAGTGGATAAAACCACCAAAGGCGGAGGATTCGGGCTTACCAAGGCATATTGGGTTACTAAAAAGTTTGGCGGAAAAATGTTTATTGAATCTGAATTAGATAAAGGAACTTTAATAAAAATTGAAATTCCCGTGAAATAAATCAGAACTATTTTGTTTAATTAAATTTTAAGAATGTATATGAATATCAATGAAAAAATTTCGAAACTACGCAAAGCAATGAAAGACAATGGTCTGAATGCTTATATAATACCAAGCACAGACCCTCATATCAGTGAATATGTACCGGAACACTGGACGTCCAGAATGTGGATTTCAGGATTTACAGGTTCGGCAGGTACGATAGTTGTTACACTCGACAGTGCCGGCTTATGGACTGACTCACGCTATTTTCTTCAGGGTGCAAACGAACTGGAAGGAAGTGAAATAAAACTTCATAAAATGGGTATGCCCGGAGTGGATGATTATCCTGAATGGCTCAATAAAAAACTTAATGAAAATGATAACGTGGGATTTGACGGCAAAGTAATGCCCGTAGCAATTAAAAAATCTCTTGAAAAAACATTTGAACTGAAGAAAATAAATGTTGTTTCAAAATATGATTTGATTTCAGATGTATGGACTGATGACAGACCTGAAATACCAAGAAACCCTCTTTTTGTATGGGATGATAAATATGCCGGAAAATCCGCAAAAGATAAAATCACTGAAATTCAGAATAAAATGAAAGAGAAATCTGCTGATTTTCATCTGATTTGTACTCTTGATGATATTGCATGGATATTCAATATCAGAGGAAATGACGTACCGTTTAATCCTGTTGTGGTAGCTTATGCTATGATTACCGAAAGCGATGCCACACTTTATATCTACAGCGAAAAAGTGCCTGCAGATGAAAAATCAAAATTAGAATCTGCCGGAATAAAAATAAAAGGTTATGATGAAGTATATGAAGATGTAAAATCTCTCGAAAGCGGAAAAAATATACTGATTGACCCTAATAAATCAAATACATGGCTTTATGATGCAATTCCTGCCGGTGTGAAAAAAATTGAACAGATGAATATTTCCACATTACTTAAAGCAGTGAAAAACGATACTGAAGTAAAAGGAATGAAATCGGCACTCAGACGTGATGCAGTAGCAATGACAAAATTTATCAACTGGCTTGAAAATAATATAGGCAAAGAAAAAATTACAGAGCTTTCTGCTTCTAAAAAATTACTTGAATTCAGAAAAGAAATTGATTTATTCGTAGGAGAAAGCTTTAATACAATATCAGGATATGCAGGACACGGAGCTATTGTGCATTATGCAGTAAGCCCCGAAACTGATGTGGAAATCGGCACTGATACTTTTTATCTTGTAGATTCCGGCGGACAGTACTATGACGGCACTACCGACATTACCCGTACACTTCATTTTGGAGAACCGACAGAAGAAGAAAAGAAGGATTATACATTAGTTCTTAAAGGGCATATTGATTTGGCACTTGCAAAATATCCTGAGGGAACGCGAGGCGCCCAGATAGATGCTATTGCAAGAAAACCCCTCTGGGATAACGGCCTTCACTACTCTCACGGCACAGGTCACGGTATAGGATGCTTCCTGAACGTTCACGAAGGTCCTCAGAATATCAGGCTCGAAGAAAATCCTACGAAATTGCAACCGGGAATGATTACTTCAAACGAACCGGGAGTTTACAAAGCCGATAAGCACGGCATTAGAATTGAAAATCTTGTGCTTACTGCAGAGGATTCAGAAACCGATTTCGGCAAATTTTACGGATTCGATACACTTACACTCTGCCATATAGAAACTAAAGCTATAGATAAATCATTGCTTACAGATGAAGAGATTGAATGGCTTAACAACTATCATCAGAGAGTATATGATGAGGTATCACCTCTTCTTGATGATGAAATGAAGAAATATCTTGCCGAAAAAACGAAAAAAATATAAAAATCATTATAAAGTCCCGCAATTTTTTTTTAAATTGAATTGCGGGATTTTGTAAAAAAAATAATTTGTCAAATTTTAAACAGGAAAGCTTATGAAGCTATTAATCAACATTATAATTTATGTATTTGTGTTGAGTTCCTTAAATGCACTTTCTGATACTTATAATTATGAGATGGAAACCATTGGAAATCATGATGATGAAGTATTGGGTGCATTTGTAAACTGGAATGATACACAGGTTGGTACTTGCAGTCTTGACGAGACTATCAAAATATGGTCTCTGCCTGACGGTAAATTGCTAAAAACTCTTGAAGGGCATCTCGGACAGGTAAATAATTTATCGTATTCAGGAAATGATAAATATATTGCATCAGGCTCCAGCGACCAGACTGTCCGTATTTGGGACGTAAAGTCAGGCGAACAGATAGATGTATTGAAAGGTCATACAGACCAGGTAATAGGCGTTTATTTCAGTCAGGATGACAGCAGTACGTTTGTTGCCTCTACAAGTTTTGATAAAACAGTAAAGCTGTGGGACAGAAGGCTCGGCAGCGAAATAAAAACTTTGAGAGGACATACTAAGCCTACTAACAATGTAGCTTACAGCTATGACGGCAAAACTCTTGCCTCCTGCTCAGATGATAAAAAGATAATTATCTGGTCCACTGATATTACTACAAAAAAGCCCGTGCTTGAACTGATAGGGCATAAAGCTCCTGTACTTACTGTTCTGTACAGTTTTGACAGCAAAAGACTCGTATCATCAGATCAGAATGGAGTAATCAAAATCTGGAGTATGCCTGACGGTAAATTACTCAGAACAATAGAAGCTCATGATGAGCTTGTGCAGGATGTAACATTTGCAATGGATAACAGAACAATAGTAAGTGCAAGCCTTGATAAACACGTAAAAATGTGGAATATTGACACAGGCGAAATGCTTATGGATTTCGATGCCGGCGTAGAAATATGGGCTGTGGATGTAATAAGCGACGGCAGCCTGATAGTACTCGGTGCTGCTGATGGTTCCGTTAGATTTCTGAAAAGACAGGAAGGAGGTAAGTAATGAGATACTATAAAATATTAATTATCGCTGCTTTGCTGATTTCAGTATCTGCCGGTCTTAATGCTCAGCTTGTAAATGCTGTTGTAGGAGTTACGGGAAAAGTAATGAATTCCGAAACAAAAGAACCCGTAAGAGTGGATATAAACGTTTATGATATATCCGATAAACTAATAAACAAAATAAACAGCAATTCTGCTGACGGATATTATTATATAGCAGGATTAAAACCCGGCATTTCGTATTATGTCGAATTGGTACAGGATGGCTTCTTTAAAGAAAAATATGAAATCAAGATACCTAATACCGATAAGTACCTTGAAATATCGCGTGATTTTCTCGTAAGACCTCTGGAAGAAGACGTTGCTCTTAAAATACCGGTGTCTCCTTTTGAAATAAACAAATCAAAGCTGAGATACGGTTCGGCTATTGTTCTCGAGGATATTACAAATACACTGAAAAATAATCCGAATGTATATTTTAATATCATATCTTATCCTGATAACGAAGATAATCCGGAAGAAAATCTTGAATTAACCGAAGAGCGTGCAAATTCATTAATGGATTTCTTTACTATAAACGGGATTAACCCTAAACGAATGAACGTAAAAGGCAATAAAAACATAGACCCGAAAAACCCAAAACCTCAGGAAAAGGCTGCAAAAGGAAAAAGATATATCGGTACTACATATTTGCAGATTACCGATATAAAATAATTTTATTATTACAAATATTTTAGTTTATGGATTCGGTTTTTTTTTAAGCCGAATCCTTTTTTATTTTTATTTTTTTAATTTAATTATTGCTATTTTACAATAATTTTTATATATTG
>CAZIXJ010000274.1:0-4525 GCA_964542835.1 uncultured Hyphomicrobiales bacterium | reverse complement strand
GACTCCGGCAATTACTCTTGTTGTACAAATAGATCCCGGTCCGATACCTACTTTAAGAGCATCAGCACCTGCATTGATTAAATCTCTTGCTGCTTCGGCAGTAGCAATATTTCCTGCTATTATCTGTAATTTCGGATATTCTTTTTTTAAGGTTTTTACAGTATCAATTACTCTTGAGGTATGTCCGTGAGCTGTATCTACGAATACTGCATCTACTCCCGCTTCTACCAGCGAAGAGACTCTCTCTTTTGTATCCGCTGCTACACCTACTGCAGCACCTACACGCAATCTCCCGTGTTCGTCTTTACTTGCATTTGGAAATTGCTTTTTCTTCTGGATATCCTTGAAAGTAATCAAACCTTTGAGTATGTAATTATTATCCACTACGGGCAATTTTTCAATTCTCTTATCCTGTAGAATTATTTCAGCTTCATCCAAAGTAGTGCCTTCGGGTACTGTAATCAGATTATCTTTTGTCATCGTATCGGCAATTTTTTCCTGTGGATTTGGCTTGAATCTCAAATCTCTGTTAGTAATAATTCCGATTAATTTGTGATTAGAATTTACTACCGGTATGCCGGATATTTTATATTTAGCCATCAGTTTAAGAGCGTCGGCAATATTTTTGTCATCAGTAAGAGTAATTGGTTTTTTAATCATACCACTTTCGGAGCGCTTTACTTTAAGCACTTCTTCAGCCTGTGAGGCAATGGACAAATTTTTATGAATTACTCCAAGTCCGCCCTCACGTGCCATAGCCATAGCCATTTCGGATTCCGTAATTGTATCCATTGCAGCACTCAACACAGGCAAATTAAGTTTTATGCCTTTAGTAAGATTTGATTTGAGATTTGTTTCTCTTGGCAGGATTTGTGAATATCCGGGTACAAGCAACACATCATCATAGGTAATGCCATCTCCGGTAATTTTATTATTGTTCATTATCAATCCCGTTTTTTTTGGTTTGCAATATTTTAAAAATGCAAAATTAAGGAAAAATATTTGAATTATTGCAAATTATCTTATTTTATTGTTTTTCAATTGCTTTTAATTGGGCTTCTGCAAAACTGATTTTTTTTCTGAGAAGCTCAGCTTCTGCTTTATCCGAATTTTCAGTCTCCTTTTTGTAATTAGCAATATTCTCAATGATTTCAGATTTATTGAGATTAGCTGAATCCAGAGCATTTTCTACAAGTATAGATAATTTATTGTTGCTGAGTTCTATAAACCCTGAAGTAATCGCATAGAAATGATTGCCGGACTCAACGTCATTAAGAGTAATTACGCCTGTATCAAGCGATGATACAATAGGTGCGTGATTATACAAAATCTGGAAAGGCGACTGTGAGCCGGGAACGCTCACAGATATCGCCTTGCCATTATATATCTTTTTTTGTGGAGTAATTATCTCTACGTCTATATATTTATTTTCATTCATAGTTGATTCTTTGATAATTAATTATTCAGATTTTTTTGCTTTGTCAAACACCTGATCAATAGTGCCGGCATAAGTAAAGTACGATTCTTCAATATGATCAGTTTCGCCTTCCAGAATAGCTCTGAATCCTGCAATTGTATCATTGATAGAAACATATACTCCCGGAAATCCTGTAAACTGCTCTGCCACATGGAATGGCTGTGAGAAGAATCTCTGAATTTTTCTTGCTCTGTGTACAGTTAGTTTGTCTTCATCGGATAATTCATCCATACCGAGAATATTTATAATATCCTGAAGGTCTTTGTATTTCTGAAGAAGTCTTACGCACTGTATAGCAGTATTATAATGCTCTTCACCGAGTATCATCGGGTCCATAATTCTTGAGTTTGATTCCAGAGGGTCAACCGCAGGATAAAGACCAAGTGAGGCTATATTCCTTGATAATACAGTTTTGGCATCAAGGTGAGTAAATGTATTCGCAGGAGCAGGGTCAGTCAAGTCATCGGCAGGCACATATACTGCTTGAACTGATGTGATAGAGCCTTTTTTGGTAGATGCGATTCGCTCCTGAAGCTCACCGAGTTCGGTGGCAAGTGTAGGCTGATAACCAACTGCTGAAGGCATTCTTCCAAGCAATGCAGATACTTCTGAGCCTGCCTGTATAAAACGGAAGATATTATCTACGAAAAGGAGTACGTCTTTTCCTTCGTTATCTCTCAGATATTCGGCTAATGTAAGAGCAGTAAGTGCCACTCTCGAACGTGCTCCCGGCGGCTCGTTCATCTGACCGAATACGAGTGCGGTTTTATCAAGCACGCCGGATTCAGTCATCTCGCGGTAAAGGTCATTTCCTTCTCTTGTACGCTCTCCAACACCTGCAAAGCAAGAATATCCACCGTGATGCTTCGCTATATTATGGATAAGCTCCTGAATCACAACGGTTTTCCCAACTCCGGCTCCACCGAAAAGACCGGTTTTACCGCCTTTTGTAAATGGCTGAATCAGGTCAATTACTTTAATCCCGGTTTCAAACATATCTTTGGTAGTAGTCAGGTCTTCAAATTTTGGTGATGGCTTGTGAATAGAAGATGTATCTTTAGTGGTGATCTTACCTTTGCCATCAATAGATGAGCCAATTACATTCATCATCCTTCCGAGAACTTCTTTTCCCACGGGAATTGAAATCGGCTTTCCGGTATCTATTACTTTCATCCCTCTGACTAATCCGTCAGTAGAATCCATTGCTACAGTTCTTACTCTGTCTTCACCGAGGTGCTGTTGGACTTCGCATACAAGCACACGATCTTCATCACCTTCGATAGATTTGAGAGGTATTTCAAGTGAATTTAGAATTTCAGGGATTTCTCCTTCCCGAAATTCGACATCTACTACAGGTCCTATCACCTGAATTACTTTTCCTTCATTCATAGATTATGCCTTTTTTTTATAAAAATATTATTTCATTGCTTATATTTACAAAATTAACTATCAATAAATACAATTCAAAGAACGTAAATTATTAATATTGCTATGCACTGACAAAATATTGAAAAGTAAAATATCCAAATTTGCATAAAAATATTTTTTATAGTCGTTTAAGTTGCAAGTAAATTGTTAATTTTGTTATTATTTGTATTACAAAAAAACGGATGTTTTGGCACTAAAAAGTATTAAAAGTCTTTTTATGAAAAGTGGTTTATATTCTGCCGGAAATATTTTTCAGCAGATGGTAAATTTTTTTCTTATACCCATATATACTACTTTCCTTACTACTGAAGATTACGGTATTATCGGACTTATGTCCATGACAGCCGGAATTATTCTTCAAATTACCAAAACTCCCGTAGCGCACGGTTTTGTAAGATTTTTTTATAATCCCGAAACTAAATCCAATCGCAAAGAACTTCTTTTTTCTTCATTTGTTTTTGCTCTTATCAATTCCGGGATTTTCTTTCTGATATTCTTTGCTTTTGATAAATTTTTTGCCGCAGTAATTCTTGATTCTACCGAATATTATAATATAATAATTATTTATGCTTTTATTATTTTGCTTCAGCCTCTGGAAGATATTTCTCAGGATTTGATTATAGTACAGAAAAAAGCAGGACTTTATTTTATTCACCGCATTATAATGATTGCCTCTTCTACTGCCCTTATACTTTATCTGCTATATTCAGACTATGGAGTAATGTCTGTAATATGGGGAAATTTATATTTATCGGCATTTCCTTTTTTGTTCTTTCTGCCGGTTATCTTAAAAAACATTAAATTTAAATTTAACTTTCCGGCACTGAAACCCCTTTTGAAATACGGTTATCCTATGATTCCCGCTTCTGTATCAGTAGTATTGCTTCAGATGATTGACCATTATATTTTGAAATATTTCAGTGATTTAAGTACGGTGGGAGTTTATACATTCGGCTATAAATTCGGAGGACTGATAGGATTTCTTATTATCCTGCCCGTACAGAATATTTTGCATCCTATGCTGCTGGAGCTTGAAAAAGATAAGCCGGCATTGCAGAATTTTTT
This sequence comes from uncultured Hyphomicrobiales bacterium, assembly GCA_964542835.1. Taxonomy (GTDB): domain Bacteria; phylum Bacteroidota; class Ignavibacteria; order Kapaibacteriales; family UBA2268; genus CAZIXJ01. Next base: position 555 of record CAZIXJ010000274.1, on the reverse strand, counting down.
CAGAGAAACTACGACATATATTTATATGCTTTCTCTTATTGGTTGTCTCGTATTATCTGTATTTGCAAAAGAAGTAATATATCTTATGGCTCAAAATGAAGAATTTTACCCTGCATACTTTTTTGTGCCAATTATTGCATTTGCATATGTGCAATACGGATTGAGCGAAATGCTCGGTAAAGGTATTCTGCTCTCAAAAAAAACTGTTTATATGAGTATTACCGTAGTATCTGCTGCCGTAATTAATATTATTCTTAATTTAATCCTTATTCCTCTTTTAGGTGTTTACGGAGCGGCTATTGCTACATTGCTTTCATTTACATATCTGAGTATTGCTAATTATTACTATTCAAACAAGTTATACGGCTTAAAATATAAATTTACAAAAATTATAATACTGTCATTGATAATGCTCTTTTTGATAGCTGTCTCTTTTATGTTCAATACTGATAATATTTTATTGAATATAACCTTAAAACTTATAATAATTATGTCACACATTAATTGGAATCCTTCGATGGAGACCGGAATAGAGAGTATTGACAAGCAGCACAG
>CAZIXJ010000273.1:0-4535 GCA_964542835.1 uncultured Hyphomicrobiales bacterium | reverse complement strand
ATTCCAAAGCCCGATATGCTTAATCTCATCTGCAATTACTTCCCGAGCCATATCATCATTTTGCTCAAAACCTACTGTAATATTTTTCCAGTAAGTTGGAATCAGTTCTATAAAATCAGCATATGATTTGTGATATTTAGCAAGCTGCTCCATAGTAATTTCACCTTTCGTCCATGCCTGATAGAAAGGATGTTCCAGTAATTTATATTTTAATTTCATAAATTCTCCTATTTGTAAATTAGCCAAACCTAAAATTAATAAATAATAAACTTAATTTCAAATTATTTTTCCTATTTTTTTAGGTTTACTAAAATAGGAAGAGAATATGATAAAATTTAAAGGTGTAAACTCTTACTTTGAACAAAGCGAAGTGTTCTGTATTATAGTTGATTTTATATCGTGAGTATTCTTGCTTATACCAAAAAGCCAACATGATTAGCAGTATAATGCGGGTTAAAACTGGCGTCCTCACCTGTTTTTTTCAGGCGAGGACACCTGAAATACCGTTTTTTTAATCCTATTCCTGGTAGCGATTTGGTATTAATCCACCTATTCAGATTTTATTGCAATTATCTTTATAGTTATAAAAATCAGTTTAAACAAAATTATATCAGATTGTGCTTTAAGTCGCTGTTTTCAGTAATTTCAGAGTGATTAATTTTATAAACAAGCTCTATCGAAGGGCGTGCATCTTCTATTCCAAATCCTTTGCCCCGCATTATGTTATCATATACTACAGTATGCAAATCAGTAAAGCCTTGCGTGAATTCTATTTCGTTATCGTCATATGTAATTGAGCGGTATGTAGTATTGTTTTTCTCTTTAGCTTCAAGCGGCAAATCGTTTTTATCTATTGAAAGATACCATCGAACATTTGCATTTTCCAGCTCCACATATCCTGCCATTTTATTCCATTCTTTCAGGTGAACCTCGCTTTTCTGAGGTTTTCCGAAAAGCCACATCAGCAAATCGAAAAAGTGAATACCAATATTGGTGGAAACGCCACCTGAGCGTTCCTCGTCGCCTTTCCATGAGTACTTATACCAAAGCCCTCGCGATGTAATATAAGTAAGCTTTACATCGTATTTTGTATCTTTGGGTGAGTTTTGAATTTTTTCTTTCAATTCCATAAGTGACGGATGTACTCTGAGCTGTAATATATTATAAATTTTTCTGCCGGTCTCTCTTTCCAGTTCGTGAAGAGCATCCAGATTGGAAGGTTTCAGCACGAGAGGCTTTTCGCAGATGGCATCGGCATCGAGCCTGAGTGCGAGCCTTATATGCGCATCGTGGAGATGATTTGGAGAACAAATGGAAAGATAATCAATTTTTTGCTCTGGAGAATATCTGCGGAGTTTCTCCAGATGCCGGTCGAAACGCTCTATTTCAGTAAAGAAACTGACATCATTGAAAAATCTGTCAAGAATTCCTACTGAATCATGTGGGTCAATTGCAGCTATTAACTGATTTCCGGTATCTTTAATTGCTTTCAAATGCCTTGGAGCTATATATCCGGCAGTGCCGGTAAGTGCAAACTTTTTCATAATTAATAATTTTTAATGTTATGTTTTGTATAATCGTTCATTATCCTGAATATCCATCCACATTGCAAAAAGAAGCGACTGAAATCCACTTATTACCAAAAAGATAAAGATGATAAGAGCCTGATTTGTGATAGAAGCACCCTGAGCGAGAAACGCGTATAATATTTCAAATCCGAGAGGGACGCTTATAGCAAATAAAAATAATGCAAGATGATAAAGCAAAAAGAGAGGATGAAAATCTCTGAATAAGTATTTTGCCCATAATCTTTTGAAAAATGACTTCATTAGTAGCAGTGATACAGTAGGTATTACTTTTGTAATCTTCATTTTAGACTCTTCGCCTACATCATATACAGGTTTTATTTCCACTTCCTTTACGGTGCAGAATGCAATATTTAGCTTTACGAGCATATCATTTGGCATTCCGTATCTGGGATAAATCTCGTGAAGTCTGATTGCATTCAGGGCGCTGTTGGAAATAGCAGTGTAGCCGGTCTGTGTATCGGATATATGCCAATAGCCGGAAGCAATTTTGGTAAGAATTGAAAGGACTGAATTACCGAAATATCGGATTTTTGGGATTACCAGCAGCGCACTTCTGTGAATTAGTCTGTTTCCTTTTACGTAATCAATTCCATCTTCCACTACGGGTTTGCAAATGCTTTCGAGTTCGTTGGGGTCCATTTGACCGTCGCCTGCCATTACTGCCGTACAGTCGATATTATGGTCTTTTGCCCATTTGTATCCTGTGGCAATAGCAGCACCAACTCCGCCATTTTTCAAATGATTTATTAGAATTATCCGGTTTCTTTCAGGTTCTTCATTTACTACTTCAAAAGGATTAAAATACTGAACTTCCTGAGTCATTTGCTCTTGAAGGACTACCTCTGCTCTGTTGTATCTGGTTCTTTTGATTTTGCTTGAAACTTTTTCCACAAGTGTGGCAGATACGGGTGATTTCTGTATATAACCCTTTACTACTTCTGCAGTATGGTCTTTTGAACGGTCATTTACAATAATAATTCTGTCCACAAATTTGGGCATTGATTCTATCACCATCCCAATTTGCTTCTCTTCATTGTACGCAGGTACAACTACGGCTACTGTCTTTTGATTTAACATAGGTTATAGTAACAAAATTACATTGTTTCCTTCAAATATTTCCTAAATACTTTGCAAATATATATAAAATAAACAAGAATTGCAAAATAATATTTTAAACATAAAAAAATAGAGGCTACTCCGAAATAAAAATTTTCTGAGCAGCCTCTTTGATTATGATTTTTAGAACATTAATCTACAAATCAATCTACAAATTCATTTGCGTAATATTTTGCAGTAAGTTTTTCACCCGTTGCTTTTTCTATCATATCATTCCACTGATACAGGCTTCCTACGGCAAACACTTTTTCTTTCAGATAATCTCCAACTTCTTTCTTATCTTTAAATGAAAAATAAGCTCCTGCTTCTTTGTTACATACATTAGTTACTATATAGCTCTGCAGTTGAGATGCAAGTAATTCACCGAGCAGATAATTGTGATAGTAGCACGGAACGGTAGCTACGTGAATTTTAGTCGCCCAGTCAGGCATATCTCTTCCTTCAGGTTTTTTTATCATTTGATATTTTTCTGCGATATCCCACCATAGTTGATTCAGGTCCTGATTAGGATTTGCATACATTTCCTTTTCAAATCTGTACATTACCTGTGCCCATCTGGAAAATACGAGCTGCTGTAATTTAAGAGTATTATGAGCAACAGGGGCGAGCTTTTCTTTCTCTTCATCTGATATATTGAGCATATCCTGCATCCATTGAGGATTGCTCGGTAGTCTGCCGAACAGCATTGCAATAGCTTCGGTGGCAAAAATATGTGCAGGCTCTTTAAGAGTCCACGGCAAATCTTCATCGTAATATTTTTCATATACAGCGTGTCCTGTTTCGTGTAGCATAGTTTCCATCCATCTTGCATTTGGAGCTATATTGCATAATGTACGGATATCTTTTTTTTCTCTGTCTATATTAATGCAGTAAGCGTGCTGATTCTTGCCATCTTTTTCATATAAATCACTTCTTTCGTAAATATCATCTACATGAAGTCCGATACTGTTAAAATAATTTCCGGAAATTTCAACCAAATCTTTATCTTCATAATATGTATCAAGGTCAATTTCATATATCTGAGGTGCTTCCTGAAAATATCTGTTTTGATAGTGCCATGGCATTAATTCATCTTTAGAAACACCGTATTTTTCAGTTAACTTTTCATCAATATCATTTTTAAGTTCGGCAAATGCATCTTTCGTAAGTTCATCGAGTTCGTTAAAAAGTGCATCTATTTCAGCGGGATTTTGCCGGCTTAATTCAAGTGACATAGTATGATAATTATCATATCCGAGTTCTTTTGCAATTTCATTTCGTAAATTAACAAGAGCAATAATATCATCTTTTACGAGTGGACCAATTTTTTTATGAGCTTTCCAAATATTTTCAAGTTCAGAATTATCTGACGAAGTTTTCAGAATACTCTCCACTTCATTATCAGTATAGCTTTCTTCTCCTACTTTTGCTCTGAAACCTGCATATTTGTTTTCTATAGCGCTCTGCATTTCAGATAACTTATTCAGTTTTTCTTTATCTATCTGTTTTGCTCGAAAATTCAGATATAAAATCTCAAGCTGCCTTTTCAGAGTATCATTTAGAATATTTCCTTCTTCTTTGAATTTTTTCAGAGTATTGTATGTTTCCTTATCGGCAAGCAATTCGTTCATTTTTTTGTCAGCTTCCACTACTTTACCCCAGTTCTCATCATTGCTCTGAATTGATGCATTCCAATATGCAAGCGCATTTTCGGTGTATGCCTGTGCAAGTTTTTGTTCAATTTCTCCGGCAAAAGTCCGAAATTCATTTTCCATAGTTTTTTCTCCGTTAATTTCGTCATTATTGGAACAAGATATAACCATAAAAGCTGAAACAACAGCCAAAGCAATT
>CAZIXJ010000272.1:0-4556 GCA_964542835.1 uncultured Hyphomicrobiales bacterium | reverse complement strand
CCTCACCCCAGCCCTCTCCCATTGGGAGAGGGAGTTTTAGAAGATTACATTTTTTCATAAAATTTGAATTTCATCGTTTTCACACAGGCTCTTTATTTCGGATTTTGATTGATTTATCAGCATATAAAGATAAAAGTAAGAATCATTTGTACTTTTTCAAATATTTCTCATTTTACTTTGTTATATTTGTAAGTTTTTATCTGTCAAAAATGAGAAATAAATGAGTGAAAAAGTCAGAAAAATGTTTGCCGATATTTCAGGCGATTATGATAAAATGAATGATATTTTATCATTCGGTATTCATCACAGATGGCGGAAATATCTCGTGAAAAAATCAGGAGCCGCTGAGGGTATGTCAGTTCTTGATTGTGCTACAGGCACGGGAGACCTCGCCATTGAGTTTAAAAAAGCTGTCGGAAAATCAGGAAAAGTTACAGGTTCTGACTTCACAGAGGAGATGCTCGTATATGCCCGCGAAAAAGTAAAAAATAAATATGATATTGATTTTGAATTTGCTGATGTTATGAGTTTGCAATATGTTGACAATTTATTTGATATTTCGAGCATTTCATTTGGTATCCGTAATGTAGATGAGCCTTTTACAGGTGTTTCAGAGCTTGCAAGAGTAGTAAAGCCCGGTGGCAGAGTTATTATACTTGAATTTGGGCAGCCAAAAGGGATTTTCTCATTATTCTACAAAATTTACAGTAAAATATTGATGCCGGCACTTGGAAAATTATTTGCAGGAAACAAATCAGCTTATACTTATCTGCCTGAAACTGCTGCAAAATTCCCAAGTGATGAGAAATTCAAACAATTAATGCTTGATACCGGCAGATTTTCAGAAGTTTCATACAAACAGTTATCTTTCGGAATTGCTTATATTTATACGGGAACAGTAAAATGAGCAAAACGGCTAATGCATGGATAGAAGCATTGAGACTAAAGACTCTCCCCGCCGGTGCCGTGCCGGTATTAATTGGTGGAGCTTTGGCTTATGTTTATGGAATATTTCATTGGGGATATTTCCTGCTTATTCTTATTTGTGCATTGCTAATACAGACTATTACTAATTTTTTAAATGAAATATATGATTTTAAAAAAGGTGCAGATACTGACGAGCGTCTCGGACCCGACAGAAATGTTGCGAAAGGGGTAATACCTCTCAAAACGATGTACATTGTATCTGTATTTCTAATTGTTATTACTTTTCTTCTTGGATTGGTTCTTGTTGCATATTCTGATTATTGGATTCTTTTAATTGGTTTACTCTCATTAGTTTTCGCCTATGCATACACCGGCGGACCTTATCCGCTGGCATATAATGGGCTTGCTGATATATTCGTATTTATATTTTTTGGTTTGGTAGCAGTTGCAGGTACTTTTTATATTTTTCACGGATATATCAATCACTTAGTATTACTTGCAGGAGCTGTACCCGGCTTCCTCTCCGCCAATATACTTGCAGTAAATAATATTCGTGATATTGAGCAAGACCCGAAAGCAGGAAAAAATACTTTGCAGGTAAGGATAGGTAAAAGAAACTCACAATTTCTTTATTCTTCACTGATAGTAATTTCATATTTGATTATGGCAGTAATTGCATTTATGAAAAGTAACCTTTATATTTTATTGCCATTTATTACAATTCCGGTGGCAATAAAATTAATAAAAGATATTTACATCAAAACAGGAAAAGAATTAAATAAAACACTTGCTCTTACAGGGAAATTTATGCTGCTTTTTGGAGTGTTATTTTCATTAGGAATAATACTGAAAGGAGTTCTGCAATGAAAAATTTGAAATATCTTCTTATTATATATGGAATTACTCTAATGGCAGTATTGGGTCTTGCATCCACTACACCGGCATTTCCTGGTATAGCTGAATCTCTCGACGTACCTAAAGACAGAATTGGCTGGATACTTTCTGCATTTGTAATTCCCGGAGTAATTCTTACACCAATTTTTGGAGTATTAGCAGACAGATACGGCAGAAAAAAAGTCCTTGTGCCTGCACTTTTCCTTTTCAGCATAGCAGGTGGAATGGTCGGATTTGCAAGAAGTTTTGATTTGCTTATTGCTCTTACTTTTTTACAGGGGATTGGTGCTGCTTCTCTCGGCGCTTTGAATGTAACACTTATTGGCGATATTTTCAGAGAAAAACGCTCTGCCGTTATGGGATACAACAACAGCGTAATGAGTATTGGCACTGCTACTTATCCATTAATAGGAGGTTTTCTCGCAGGTATTGCATGGTATTATCCGTTCTTTCTGCCATTCATCGGTATTCCCGTAGCCTTTTTTGTATGGTTCGGACTTGACTATAAAGAACCGAAGTCCAATACTTTATTCAAAGATTATATCGGGACTACATTGAAATTACTGAAGCAGCCTACGTTTTTCAGCTTGTTAATAATTAGCATAGCTACATTTATAATGCTCTTTGGCGTATTTTTAACGTATATTCCTTTTGTAGTTACAGACAAGTTTGGTCTCGAACCTCGCCATATAGGATTTATACTTGCCACTATGTCGGGTTCTACCGTTATTTTTTCGTTATTATTGGGAAAATTGACTCAAAAGTATTCCAATAAATCAATACTAACCAGTGCATTCGTATTATATGCTACGGCAATATTCCTTATGATTACAGTTGAAAGTTACAGTTTATTATTCATTCCAGCTATTCTTTACGGAATGGCACAGGGAGTAAATCAGCCTAATATTCAGTCAATGCTTGCCGGGCTTGCACCTGATGAAAACAGGGCGGTATTTATGTCTTTAAACAGATCAGTTGTGCAAATGGGACAGGCATCAGGACCAATAATAATGGGATTAATATATAGTTCATTTAATTTATCAGGAGTTTTTTATACAGGAGTGATTATAGCAGCATTTATGATACTATTTGTTATTTCTTTCATTAAAAATTAAAAAAAGGATTTTGAGATGGTACAAAAAATAGTAAAAAGCAAATGGTTCATTGACTATTTTTTCATCACACTTGGTGCTGCATTTATGGCTCTCGGAATATCGGTATTTTTGGTTGATGCCAAAGTAGTACCGGGTGGAGCAAGCGGACTTTCTATGGCTATTCATTATCTTTCGGGTAATGTAATTCCCGTAGGAATTATGATTTGGGTAATTAATGTACCGCTGTATATCTGGGGATTAAAAGAGCTTGGAAAAAATTTCGGATGGAAAACATTTTACGCTTTTACTGCAAGTTCTCTGATGATTGACTTATTCAGAGGTGACCTTCCGGGACTTGGATTTATCAGGCTGCAGGATAGCCCTGCAATTCAGGATTTGATTAATAATGACTTTTTATTTCTGATATTGCTCGGCGCAGTATTTATGGGGCTTGGGCTTGGGCTTGTCTTCAAATTCAAAGGTACTACTGCAGGTTCTGATATTGTTGCTGCCATAATGCAAAAAAGATTCGGAATTAAGCCCGGACAGGCTATAATGATAATTGATTTTTTCGTAATTGCACTTGCAGGAGTTGTTATCCATTTCAAAGGACTTTCTCCTGACAAACCGGCACTTTCACTTACCTTATATGCTCTTTTTCTATTGTATGTCTCCAGTAAAATCGTAGATTTGGTAATAGATGGATTTGATTACGCAAGGGTAGTGCATATTAATTCATTGAAATATCAGGAAATTGCTGATGCAATAATGAATGATCTGAGCAGAGGTGCTACTGCTTATAAAACCAGAGGATTATATCGAAACGAAGAAAGAGAAGTAATCGCTACTGTGGTAACATATAAAGAACTTGGTAAGCTAATAGAGATTATCAGAAACATTGATGAAGATGCATTCGTTACCATAAGCAATGTACACGAAGTATTGGGCGAAGGATTCCGTAGGAGAATTTAATTCTCTGAAATTGATAACCCAAAATCAACTACTTCCCAAACTCTGATACTTCTAATGTCTCAGTACAGGTTTGGGAAGTATTTTTTGATAAATAGTGTTTGCATTATAATCTAATTAAAAATTTATGAGACAGGTATATTGAGAGGAAAAAATGGATGTAACAAAACAAATTGTAATATCATCTTGTTTTGAAGAAAGAATAATGGCAGGGCGTATTTTCGTATTAATGAGGTCAGTAAATGGAAACGGAACTAAAACTATATCGCCCTTTTTCATTTGTAACTCTCTATTATATCATCTTTTGAATAAAGGTCTTCTTCTTCATTAAGAAAATCGAATGTCTTGGAATTTTGCACAAGATTTTCTATTCCCTTTGAAAGAATTTTATTTTCTAATGTAGCACTTAATTGATTTACCATATCATTGAATTATAAAATTTCTTTATATGGCAATGCTTTGAGCATTTTTGTTGTATCTTGTATAAGTTCATCTTTATTCATAATCGCTCCTTATCCACATCAATACCTTGTAAAAGATAATACGAATATAAAGTCATATTCTTTTTTAATAAAAAAATATTCTATATTCAATTCCCATTTTTTTTTGTATGTACTCTAAGATTTAATAATATCAATAAGATTTAAGTTCTCAATCCAGTCGAAATCTTTT
>CAZIXJ010000271.1:0-4579 GCA_964542835.1 uncultured Hyphomicrobiales bacterium | reverse complement strand
AGGATTCTATTTGTAATAATCTAACAAATTAATAATCAGAAAAAAAAATGAAAAAATTCGGCAAAACTTTAAAATCCCAAAAAGAGAGAATGTCTGTAATTCTCGATAAGTTGAACAGCATTTATCCTGATGTAAAAATACAGCTCGACCACGATAACGCATTGCAATTACTAATAGCTACAATATTATCTGCTCAATGTACGGATGCAAGAGTAAACATAGTTACAAAGAAATTATTTAAAAAGTATCTCACCGCTGAGGATTTTCTTAAAGTTCCGGCTGAAGAGCTGGAGCAGGATATTTATTCAACCGGATTTTATAAAGCTAAAGCAAGAAACATCAGGGCTGCCTGCAGTATGTTAATTGAAAAATACAATGGTGAAATTCCCGGTAATATGAATGAGCTTTTAGAGCTGCCCGGAGTTGGCAGGAAAACAGCAAATGTAGTGCTTGGTCATGCATTCGATACACCGGGAATTGTTGTGGATACTCATGTAAAAAGAATTGCAAATCGTCTTGGTTTTGCAGAAACGAATGACCCTGAAAAAATTGAATTTAAACTTATGAAAATCGTCCCCGAAAATAAATGGGTTAAATTTACTCATTATTTGATTAATCACGGCAGAAACACTTGTGCAGCAAGAAAGCCAAAATGCACAGAATGTATAATTGCTGCCGAATGTCCATCAGAAATTAATGAATAAGAGGAAATATGATTGAACTGGTAACACTTGATTTTTGGAACACTATTTTTGATTCTTCCAACGGAATTGAACGTAATAAATACAGACAAAGAGCATTAATAGTAGAACTTGACAAACACGGCAGAATGATAAGACAGGAAGAATTTGAAGATGCTATGAAAAAATCATGGGAATTTTTTAATGGGATTTGGTTCAATGAAAAAAGAACACCAGAACCAAAAGAGACAGTTGATTTTTTCTGGAATTATCTTAAAATGAAAAAAAATGATGAATCGGTAGATAAAATTGTAGAAGAATTTGCCCAATCAACTATCAAACATCCTCCAAAATTGAATGAGGGTGCTTTAGATGCCATAATAAAACTCAAAGAAAAATACAAATTAGCTCTTGTTTCAGATACAGGATTTACTTCAGGAGTATTATTACGTGATATTTTAAAATCAAATGAAATACTTCATTATTTCGATTCTTTAAGTTTTAGTGATGAAACAGGAGTTTCCAAACCACATCCCGAAGCCTTTCAAAAAGTACTGGATGATACAGGCTGTAAAGCTGAAAATTCAGTTCACATCGGAGATATTGAAAGAACTGATATTGAAGGAGCAAAAGCTCTTGGTATGCATGCAATTAGGTATAGCGGCGATAAAACTGCTGCTCTTGCAAAGCAAAACCCAAAAAAAACAATAGCAGACGCTGAAATTGATAACTGGGCTGATATTCCTGATTTTATTGACAAATTGAATAAAAAATGATAGTAATATTAACAGATTTTGGCAATACTGACATTTATACTCCTGTTATGCAGGGAGTAATAAAGAGCATTAATCCGTTATCAGAAATAATTATTTTGAGCAATTCCGTTAAATCTCAGAATGTATCTGAAGCTGCATTTTTGCTTGGAAATTCATATAGATATTTTCCTGAAGGTACAGTTTTCCTATGTGTAGTTGACCCCGGAGTTGGCTCTGAAAGAAAAGCAATAGCCATAGAAACTGAAAAATATTACTTTGTAGCTCCTGATAATGGATTGATTACAGGAATTATCAAAAATGAAAAAATCCTGAATTCAGTTATTATTTCTAAAATTGCATATCTTACTGAAAAAATTTCATCTACTTTTCACGGCAGAGATGTTTTTGCACCCGCAGCGGCACTTATTGATAAAACCAAAGACATTCTTTCAGTCGGGAAAAAATCTGATTCTTTTGATTTTCAGCTCATCAATTCTGATCCCTTGATTAAAGATAACAGAATAATCGGAGAAATAATTCACATAGATTCATTTGGAAATGCAATAAGCAATATTAATTCTAACAGATTGAAAATTAATAAAATTAAAGATGTTGAAATAAGAATTTTAAAATTCAGCAAAATACATAAGACTTTTTCAGAAGTAAACCCGGGAGAGCCTCTCTCCTACATTGGCAGTTTTGGTTATTTAGAATTTGCAGTAAGAAACGGAAATTTTGCAAAACATTTCAAATGCAACTATTTTGATAAAGTGCAAATTAATTTTGATTACAATTCGTAAATTATAGATTGTAATTTAGAAAACACTGGATAAAAAATGAATACATATAATTTTGATTTGAGCGGAAATATTCTGATATTAATTTTGTTGGTATTAATCGGATTTGGATTAACGTTTTATACTTACACCCGGACAAATCCGCCAATAGGCAACAAAATCCGTTCACTGCTGATTTTTTTAAGAACATTAGCTTTAACTTTATTATTGATTTTACTTTTTCAGCCAATATTATCCCGAATTAATGTTACTGAAAAAGAACCAAAAATTGGTGTTTTAATTGATAATTCTTCTTCAATGATACTTGATGATGCTTCAGGAAACAGAAAGGAAATACTGAACAAGATTTTTCAAAATAATGATTTAAACGAATTATTTGAAAAATCAGAATTTATGCTTTTTGATTCAGAAACTGAAATAGTTGATGATTTTAATTATGATTCTCTTGAATTTAACGGCTCTTATACTGATATTTCCCAATCTATCAGACAAATATCCAGAATAGCGGAAGACGAAAATATCAGGTCATTGCTTATGATTACTGACGGTTCATTCAATAAAGGCGGTAATCCGCTTTATGACGCCGAAAAATTTGGTAAACCTATTGATATTATTGCTGTTGGTGATACTAATCAACCGAAAGATATAGCCATTACCAATATCATTACAAATGATATTACTTTTCGTGAAACAACTGTGCCGGTGAATATAAATTTTGAATCTCACGGCTACAGCGGTGATTCAATTGATATTACATTATATGAGAATAACGAAGTAATTGATTCAAAAACTTTAAGGTTAGAAGATAAGCAGATTAAATATTCTGAGTTTTTCAGATACAAACCTGAAACTACAGGTAATATAAGATTAACCGCAAGAATATCTCCACTTGAAAATGAAATCACTACAAATAACAACAGTATATCAAAATTTGTAGAAGTAAGGGATAATAAACGTGTAATCTCAATCTTTGCAGGTTATCCTTATCCGGATATTTCATTTCTCAAAAAAGCTCTTGAAAAAAATGATGCTTACGAAATCAGAGAGTTTATTCAAAAAAACAATTCTGCATTCTATAATTCACCATCAGATAAAGATTTCAGTGAAACCGATGTTTTCGTTCTTACAGGCTTTCCGATTTTTTCCACTCCCAACAGTATAATTGAAAAAATTAAAGAACAGGCAGAAATAGGGAAATCAATTCTTTTTATTGCGGGTTCAGAAACAGACTATTCCAAACTCAGAATACTTGAACCTGTTCTGCCATTCAATACTTCATCAGTACAAAAAAGAGAGTACCAGGCTAGAGCGAAATTTCATTCAGAAAAAATGAGCGACCCTTTTTTAAGGTATGATGGTAAAATTCTTGACTCAAAACTCTGGAATGAACTTCCACCTGTTTTCAGGTCTGAACTGTTTGTATCTCCAAAGCCTGATGCTGAAATACTGGCAAGTGTAATTGTAAATAATGTAGAGCTTAACGAACCTTTCATAATAAAACGCAATTTTCAGGAACAAAGAACTACTGCAATTCTCGGATATGGTATTTACAGATGGAAATTAAACATGGATAAAGATGAAGAATATGATTTATTCACGAATCTCATTAATAATACTATAACTTGGCTTAATGTAAGCAATATTGATAAGAATGTTGATTTTAATACATCCAAAAATTTCTATTCAGGCAATGAATCCATAGAAATTACAGCTCAGGTATATGATGATGCTCTTAATCCGCTGGATGACGCATTAGTATCTGCTGAAATATCAGATACTTCATCTTATATCAGAAATATTCAGTTGTCATCCATTGGAAGCGGAAGATATTTTGCACAAATAGATGAATTACCACCCGGAGAATACAGCTTTGCAGGAAAAGCCGAATTTGACGATAACATAATCGGAGAAGATTCAGGAAGATTTTCAGTCGGAGAAATTAATACTGAATACCTTGATATTACAATGAATTATAACTTACTGAAAAATATTTCCTCTGCTACAAATGGTATTACTGTTTTACCTTCAAATATCGAAAAACTTTCAGATATTGATAAACGGAATGAGTTCAGACCATTTCCCGTAACAAATAAAACAGATTATTCATTGTGGACATTGCCTTTAATTTTAAGTATCGTTATTCTTCTCTTTGCTGTTGAATGGATAATAAGAAAAAGAAAAGGATTAATTTAAATAACCGAGAAATTTTTACTGATAATTTTTTATTTTATTGCAAAATAGTTAAATTTGAAAGTATTATTTTTTCAAAAATCAATTAGAGATAATTATGAGACCATTTAAAGTATTAGGCGTTCAACAAATAGCAATCGGCGGCGAAGACAAATCC
>CAZIXJ010000270.1:0-4583 GCA_964542835.1 uncultured Hyphomicrobiales bacterium | reverse complement strand
CGTAATTTTCAAATAATGTTTCGTACCACTGTTTGTTTTTCATTTTCTTTCTCATATTTTTAGTTAATTAAATATTATGTTAGCATTATAGGCTTTTCTAATTCTAACAATTCGTAATCCGGTTTTGCAACAAAAAGGTCGCCTTCAACTGTATCAAGTTTATTAATTGTTGCTTTAATTGCGTGTTCAGATTGGTCAATACCTATCCATTTTCGTCCGTTGGCTTGGGCTGACTTTAAAGTTGTTCCGGAACCGCAAAAGCAGTCTAATACAATACTATTCTCATTGGAAGAAGTCCGTATGATTAAATCTAACATAGCAGGATTTTTTTCAGTTGGATATGTCGGATATTGTGGGTCTTTATATTCCCAAATATCCTGAACTCTCTTACCTTCTCTATCGTCTGCAAAAATAATTTTTCTCGGATTACCTGTTCGGGACCATTCAATCAAGCCTTCTTTGTCCCATTGCTCTAATGTTTCAACATCAGTTCTCCAATGCCTTCCTTTGGGTGGTAAATTACCTTTAAAAGGCTTATTTGAATTACCGTTTGAGGTTTCTCCCGGAGCGTGAACAGGAACAGTTGTATATCTTCTTCCAAATTTATCAATTTTTGGAAATAGTTTGTCAAGGTCTTTTTCAGTATATTTTTCTTTTGGCTCATTCCAAATCGGTTTACTTGATTTAGTATAAAAAAGTATCAGATCTTTTACATTACCGTAACCAAGTCTTTTGAAATTTTTAGGATTGCATTTAATTCTTGCAATATCGTTTCTAAAATTATCTATACCAAAAACTTCATCCATTAAAATTTTTACATAATGTCCAATTTTATAATCAATATGCAGATATATAGAACCTTGTTCAGACATTAATTCTTTCAATAAAAGAAGTCTCTGTCTGATAAATTCTAAAAATTCATTTCCAATTAATTTGTCTGAATATGCTACATCACCATTCCTTGAATTACTAATTGTAGAATTTCTGCCATCTGTTATTGTAAAATTTCCACCAGTCGCAAAAGGTGGGTCAATATAAACCAAATCAATCCTGCCTTTCAAATCTCTTTCTCTGAGCAGGTAATTCAATCCTTTAATATTGTCAGATTTTATAAGTAAGTTTTTCATAATCTTAAATTTGATAAAGAAACTCCCTTAATACAAGAGCACTCATTATGTTATAATCTTTATAGGTCTCTGTAATTGATTTATACATTTTATTTTTTCCTTCAATAAATAAAACTCCGTCAAGAATGGCAATTTTCACTGCTTTCACGCCTTTTGCCTGAATGGAACTAATTGCATCATTGAATTGAGCATTTTGGTGTCCGCCAAAGTCAGTTAAAAATTTAGCTTCACCAATTACATACTGCTTGTTAAAACGACCAACGAAATCTAATCCTTTGCTGTGATTATAACCCAAATGTTCTTTTGCAAAATTCATCATTGCATTATCACCCGCATCTAAAACAGCGTCTTTGTCATTGCTTAAAAATTCATCTAAAGATACAGGTTCAACTCCTAACGATTTTCTTTTTAACCATTCACGAAACATAGGACCAATCTGTCTGTTGGTTTCTTTGGGTTCGCTGCATCTTTCATAAATTTTGTCAAGTCCCATTTCATATAGTCGTCCACAGATTCGGTTTATCGTTCTTGGATTTCTGTCAATTGACAAGCTGTCTCGTTTTAAATATGCTATGTAACTGTCTTTGATAGGGAATAAGTCAAATTTTAATAATTGCCTTATCAATAAATCATTGTCCTTTTTCTTGAATGATTCTTCAACTTCTGCCCAAACCTCCTCATTTATTTCCCTTATTCCTTCCGGAATAGTTGGATAAACTTGAAATAAGTCGTCCAGATAAGACCTTTGGTTTGCATATTCTATGCTTAATTTAGTCCATTTGTTCATATTAAATATATCTTCATTTTATTACTGTTTTATTGCGATTAAAATTTGCCAAACGCTTTTATTTATAAACACTCAATAAATGACATTTCAATTTAATTAAAATATTCTAATTCTCAAAAGGAATTATGATAGTTATCATTTCCCGCTGAAAATATAATTCCCGTCGTGATTATCTTCAAATCCTAATTTTTCCCAGAAGCCTACTGCCGTATGCCTTACTCTGTCTGCAATAATTACGGAAAATTTCTTTTTGCTTTCTTCTACAAAAAATTTTCCGAAACCATGACCTTCAAATTCAGGAAAAATATTAATTGAATAAATAATAAGCGTATCGCCATCTATCAGGCATCTTGCCTTACCTACTCTTTCGCCGTTCAAATCCATATTCGCCCAGTTATAATCTGAGTGCTGGGCTTTTTTTTCAATAAAATCAATTTTTGGTAAATCTTGCATATCAATATTTTGAATCAAAACCTTCTAAAAATGAAACAACATTTTTTCCGAGATGAGGAAGATAGTATCCTCCTTCAAGTGTGGCAAATCTTCTGTTATGACCGAATCTTTTAGCTAATTTTTTCATCATACGTCCAATTACGTAGAAATCAAATTTAGTTAATTTTCTCCCCACATCCAGTTCATAAGAATCAAATCCGGCACAAACTGCCACTATATCCACATAATCTATCTTATTTATGTATTCTTCAACTTTTTTTAAATATTCTACTCTGTTTTCAGCCATCGGATTTAATATTTTGCATTCCTTCCAGTCCGAAAGGCAATCTATAGTTCCGTCGCCGGTGTGGGCATCAAAATCAAGAACAAATGCACTCTCAATCCTTCTTTCTTTTCTCAATTTCTGAAGAGCTATTGCCATATTTGAAAAATGACAATAGCCCCAGCCGTTATTCCTGTAAGCGTGATGTCCCGGCGGCTTAATGCATGCAAAAGCAGGAATGCCTGACATTCCGAATTCAGAGGCTTTCACGGCTCCACCTACAGAAAGCATAGCCAAATCATAAACATTTTTTTTTGATTTTACTTCCTGATAATATCCGTATTCGTGTACATTCAGTACATCCTTTTCAAATGCAGGAAAACATTTTTCGAACTCCATTTCTTTATGGTTCATCAATTCTTTTGTAATAGATTCCATTCTTCCTTTTTGTGAAGAAGAATTATTTTCATATTCATTATAAAATTCAGTGTTGAAAATTATTTTCATTTGAAAGCCGGTATCCCTGTAATTTCCTGTCCTAAAATAAGTGTATGAATATCGTGAGTTCCTTCGTAAGTTCTGACTGATTCGAGATTATTCATATGTCTCATTACGGGATATTCATTGAGTATTCCGTTTGCTCCGTGAATATCTCTGGCAAGTCTTGCCGATTGTATTGCTATGTCCACACTGTTTCTTTTGGCAAATGAAATATGCTGAGGCGAGGCTTTTCCTTCATCCATCAATCTTCCAACGCGATAATTAACTAACTGTGCTTTGCTTATTTCAGAAAACATCCATACGAGCTTTTCCTGTACCATCTGAAATGACGCAATCGGTTTATCAAACTGTATTCTTGATTTCGCATATTCAAGAGCAGATTTATACACTGCAAGAGCAGAACCTACAGCTCCAAAAGCAATGCCGAATCTGGCGCGATTAAGACAGCTCAAAGGACCCTTTAAACCTGACACATTAAGAATATTTTCTTCGGGTATTTCGCAATCTTCAAAAATAAGTTCAGAAGTAACAGAAGCTCTGAGTGAATGTTTTCCTTTCATTTCTGGAGCAGAAAAACCGGGCGTGCCTTTCTCTACGAGAAAACCGTGTACTTCACCATCGAGTTTTGCCCATACCACAGCGACATCGGCAAGCGTACCGTTTGTAATCCACATTTTAGCACCGTTTATCACGTATCCTTTATCCGTTTTTTTTGCATTTGTTATCATTCCTCCGGGATTAGAGCCGAAGTCGGGTTCTGTAAGTCCGAAACAACCTATCGCCTTACCTGATGCAAGTTTTGGCAGCCATTTTTGTTTTTGCTCTTCAGTACCGTATTTATTTATTGGATACATAACAAGAGAATTTTGAACTGAACCGAAAGACCTTACAGCAGAGTCACCCCGCTCAAGCTCCTGCATAGCAAGTCCGTAAATAGAATAAGAAGCACCCATTCCACCGTATTTTTCCGGTGTGGTAATTCCAAAGAGACCTATTTCAGCCATTTTTGAGGTTAATTCCTTTGGATAAGTGCCTTCCATATAATGCTTTTCAATAATCGGTATTACTTCCGAATCAACAAAATCACCGACTGTATCTCTTATCATTATTTCATCTTCATTGAGCAAATCATCAATTGCAAAAAAGTCATATCCATCAGTTTTCATTATATTTCCTTTCAATTTTTAAATAAATCTAAAATAATTAAAGATTTAAAACAAAAATAATTGTTTCTCTCGTAAAAAGTTGTTATTTTTGTAAACGATAAAATAGTCGGGCTTGAAAGCCCGTTTTTTATTAATGTTTACTTTTTAATTTGTAAATATAAGAAATAATTTTATTAACATATATAGAACAAATTATGCCACGTCGGAAAGCAAAGCATAAGATTGATAAGAAACAGCTCATAGACGCCTTCGCAGAGATGGCTAAAGATAAGAGTATTGACAGGGAT
>CAZIXJ010000269.1:0-4583 GCA_964542835.1 uncultured Hyphomicrobiales bacterium | reverse complement strand
TATTTCTCAACCATCGGGTTTACCCGATGGGGATGCCCTTCCTGATAATACCTGCAACAAAGCCGATACACCACATCGCTCTACAATCATTTCAATTGCCACGAGATTTGAGTCTCAAATTAGTTTGCGAGGTACTATAAATAATAGTTTTGAATTAAACATAAAATTTTTGTAAATTTAGGATGTTTAGAAATACAATCAGAATTATTTTCATCAATTAGAGAAATAATGTATTACGAAATGCAAATCAGAGAAGAAGAATTAAAAAATCGGGTAGCAAACGATTATTTTTGGCTGTATGACAATACCAAAATAATCGGGAATATTGATTTCTGCGTTGCATTGCAGCAAGCTGATGAAGCAATTTATGAGCAGCAGAGTCTTATCTGGGCTGAAGCGAAAAAGGGCAAATCTGACATTCTCAAATCTTTTGTTCAGCTAATACTTACATTAGGAAAAGCACGTACTTTTGACAGTCATTTGCCACCGCCTTTTCTGGGTGCTTTTGATGCAGAAAAAATTGCTTTTATATCATATAACGATATACAGGAATTCTTCTATCTTAATGATTTTAACTGGAACGTAACTCCTTCTGATTATGAATCAAAGGAATTTGACCTGCTTTATAACAAAGTAAAAAGCATTCTTAATCTGAATACTCTGATTTATTATTTTGAAAAAGATGATTTTGAATTAAAGCAGTTTATCCGAAATAATCTGGCAGAAGGAAAATTCGGAAAAATAAAAACTCAAATTGATAAGAATAATTTTATTGTGATTTATAACAAATGGTTGCAGGAAGTAAAGCCTACAATTTCGGTAAACTGGGAATTAGCTGAGAAAAAAGGAGTGATAAGCGGTGATTTCTATCTTGCAGATTTGCTATCTGAGGATAATATTACTCTGAAGGATAAACTTTTCGTAGTGCTGAATGCAACACAATACATATTGAACAGGCATAAAGATGAATTCGGAGCCTTCACTTCCAGCACGGTAGAATTTAAAGACAAACAAACAGCTCACCAACGGTTTTGGAACAAATACGAACGCCCCCCAAAAGAAGCATACTGGGATTATATAATAGAGCGCCGGGATTTGCTTGTGCCTCAGGACGTAAGAGAGCGAAAGGGGAGTTTCTTTACACCTCAGAAATGGGTAGAGCTTTCGCAGGAATATCTTACAAATGTGCTTGGTGAGGACTGGCAGGAAGAATTCTACATTTGGGATTGTGCAGCGGGTACCGGAAATCTATTAAACGGGCTTACCAATAAATACAATATCTGGGCATCTACACTTGACAAACAGGACGTGGAAGTAATGAAAGACCGAATTAACAACGGCGCTAACCTACTGGAAAGCCACGTATTTCAGTTTGATTTCCTTAATGACGATTTTTCTAAATTGCCGCTGCCACTGCAAAATATATTAAACGACCCTGATAAAAGGAAGAAACTTGTAATTTATATTAATCCGCCATATGCAGAAAGTGGTAGTGGTGTGGGACGTTCATTTAAGATAAACGTTGCCCTTGAGCATGAAACTCATAAAAAATTCAAAGAAAGGTTAGGAAAAGCTGCCAACGAAGTTTTTATACAATTCCTTACACGCATATATTTTGAAATTCCTGATTGTAGAATTGCTGAGTTTTCTAAATTAAAAACTTTACAGTCATCTAATTTTAAAGACTTCAGAAATTTCTTTTTAGCAAAATTAGAAAAAATGTTTGTTGTTCCGGCAGATACTTTTGATAATGTTAAGGGTCAGTTCCCTATAGGTTTTAAAATTTGGAGTTGTAATAAAAAAATCCTTTTTAAAAAAATTAAAGCTGATGTATTTAATAAAATAGGTAATTTTATTGAAAACAAAACCTTTTATTCATATGATAAAGAAAAAGGGAAAATTAATGATTGGCTAAGGAAATTTTTTGATAAAAAAAATAAACCTATAGGCATATTGCATAATAATAAAAATGATTTTCAGCATAATGTTCAGGTTCGTATTACAACAATCGACATAAAAGACCATACCACTCCAATTACTGTTAAAAACCTAACACAAATGTGCATTTATCTAACTGTTCGCCATTGCATACCTGCAACCTGGCTCAACGACCGCGACCAGTTCCTGTATCCTAATAATAAATGGAAAAATGATAAAGAATTTCAGAATGATTGCCTTGCTTTTACATTATTTCACAGTCAAAACAGGATTACATCAAAAGACGGTACTAATCACTGGATACCTTTTACAGAGGAAGAAGTAAACTCTAAAGAGAAATATGAAAGTAATTTTATGAGTAAATTTATAAAAGGCAAGATAAAAGAAAAGGAAATTATTTCAAGCACTATGCTGCTGTTTGAACCGAAAGCAGATTATTCAGCTCCTTTACGGTTTTCTCCCGTTGCAAAATCAGTTTTTGATGCCGGGCGAGAACTTTGGAGCTACTATCACACCAAACCCGACTGCAACGTAAACGCTTCACTGTATGATATTAGAGAATACTTTCAGGGACGCAATTCCAGTGGCAGAATGAACAACAACAGTAATGATGAAAAATATTTGGAGCTTATTACGGCTTTAAGAAACAGACTTAAATTTCTTGCAAAGAAAATAGAACCGAAATTATATGAGTATGAGTTTCTAAAAAAATAGAATTATTATCATTTTTTGATTGATAGCAGTTATTTCTTCTTACAGAAATTCGAAAAATCCAAAAATAATCAAGTCCAATTACCGGTATTGAAAATAAGATGAAATCAAAACTGAAAAATTTCAAAGAAAAGGTAATTTAAAATTTTCTACATATAATTTGATTATTTCCATATATTTGAATAATTTTGCCATTAGAACTTTTGATATTTTTGAATAATTAGAGAATTGATATGTTTGATGTAATTAAAAAACAAGACGAAGAAGTATTAAACGCTTTAAATCTGGAATATAATCGCCAGCATGAAAAAATTGAAATGATTGCAAGTGAAAATTTCACTTCCGAAGCCGTGCTCGAAGCTCAGGGTTCAGTACTCACTAATAAATACGCCGAAGGTTATCCCGGTAAAAGATATTACGGCGGTTGCGAATATGTAGATATTGCTGAAAATCTTGCAAGAGACAGAGCAAAAAAACTTTTCGGTGCAGAATATGCCAATGTTCAGCCACACAGCGGCTCCACTGCAAATCAGGGAGTATATTTTACTTTCATCAAGCCCGGCGATACTGTAATGGGGCTTTCTCTTGCTCACGGCGGACACCTTACACACGGCTCGCCTGTTAATTTCTCCGGGAAATTTTATAATTTCGTTCCTTACGAATTAAATCCCGATACAGGATTTATTGATTATGACAAAGCTGCTGAGCTTGCCAAAAAGCATAAACCAAAACTGATTACTGTCGGTGCATCCGCATATCCGAGAGATATTGACTTCAAAAAATTCCGCGAAATTGCTGATTCAGTTGGAGCTTTTCTCTTTGCTGATATTGCCCATCCTGCGGGACTTATCGCAAGGAAAAAATTAAGCGACCCAATCCCTTATTGCGATGTAGTAGCTACTACAACTCACAAAACTCTAAGAGGACCTCGTGGAGGTATGATACTTGTCGGAAAAGATACTGAAAATCCTTTTGGTGTGGTAGCACCAAAATCAGGCAGAGTAAAGAGAATCGGCGAAGTGATAGATTCATGGGTAATGCCGGGTATTCAGGGCGGACCTCTTATGCACGTAATTGCAGCAAAAGCGGTGGCTTTTGGCGAATGTCTTACTGATGAATTCGACAGATATATTGACCAGGTAATGGCGAATGCAAAAACTTTGGCAAATGCTTTAATCGAAAAGGATTACTATCTCGTTTCGGGCGGTACTGAAAATCATCTTATGCTTGTGGACTTAAGAAATAAAGGCATTACAGGTCGCGATGCAGAGCGCGCCCTTGATGCTTCAGGTATCACTTGTAATAAAAATGCCGTGCCAAATGATAACCAGCCTCCACTGATTACTTCGGGCATAAGGCTGGGTACTCCTGCCATGACTACAAGAGGACTTAAAGAAAATGATATGAAACAAATTGCAGAATTTATAGATAAAGTAATTAAAAATATTGGCAATGAAGATATTTATGCACAGGTAAATAATGAAGTTAAGGAATTTACTTCCAAATTCCCTCTTCACAGAAAAATTGAAGCATAAAATATTTTATTTGCAGATTGTACTTAAAAAATATAAATCTCTGAAATATAATATTATATGGCAAATCGGATGAGACTGTAGAAAGAGTCGCATTCTGAAGGAGCGTAGCGACTGAAGAATCCGTGAATTCGTATAAATACCGGATTCTTCACTTCGTTCAGTATGGCTTTATAGTAAAATTCATCGTTATTATACAGTTTCGGATATTACAGGGGCACTAAGCAAAACTTAAGTGTCCCTTTAGTTTAATACATTAGAAGATAAATTTTTTGAAAACGTTTGAATTTGAAAAATTAAAATTCATCTCAATTATTTTCCGAAAGTTTTATCATTCTATGAAGTAATCATACCAAGTTGCTTTCAATCGTATAATATATTTCATAAGAACTATATGTTTTC
>CAZIXJ010000268.1:0-4584 GCA_964542835.1 uncultured Hyphomicrobiales bacterium | reverse complement strand
GCAAGAACTTCGTCATGCCCCCGCCCGGCAAGCCGACCTGGCATTGAAAGGGGGGATAAATTACTGGTCCCCGGATACCGAAGGGACAGGCGATGGGACTCCTGAAGAGCTGGGTACAAACGGCTGGATTGGCTGTTTGAAAGGAATTGCCATAGCACATTAAGCTCCAGCTATCGCACGCTTATTCCGTATTCTGGATATGGCGAATTTAAGCGCAAACATAGCCACGAACACGACGGAAAAGGCAACCATATCGCTTTTGGATATATACGGGTGCCCCCCATCAATGGATGCTATCGCCACATAGCTCTTCCCACCATTATCCGGCAATACCACCTCGCCCTCACGGGTTCCAAATTTACATTTTTCAACGCAAAGCTCAGTTCTCCCCGGGCTTTTTGCTCGAAATGCAACCTGGGCGACAACCCCTTCTCCTGATGAGGACGGAGCGGGATTTAGAAGGCTTACAGCATATTTGACAATACCATTTGCATTGTCCGCATCGTTTTGTAATGGAAAGCTTTTTTGATTTAGATCGAAAAAGTTACCGGGACCGACTTGCACTCCTTCAACGTCCGGTTTCATATCAATCACTTCAAGCTTATCCGGATCATAAGACATTTCCAATTCGACGCCATAGACCGGGATCATGTCTTTGACCACCAAATCAACCGTGATCTCATCACCTATTTTGTACTCGTTTGATTCAATATCTAAAGCCAACTTGGACGGATTCGCTGAAGCCATCGAAAAGGGTCCGCACACGCCTAAAATCAGAAGAAAAACAATAGCTCTCATGTCATTTCCCCTCGTTTCGGAATTCAGATCGCATAGTATCAGGCACGGGAGACGGCGATATACCGTCTCCCGTACCCGCTCATCATCTAACCTTGCCAATGACTACCAAGCAGTGCGAGGTCTTGCACGTTGATTGTTCCATCGGGTTTGATATCAGCCCGAGGATCATATCCATCATCCCCCTCGGACAATCCATAGCTGTCCGCCAGAAGTGTAAAATCAGCAATATCCACGACGCCATCCTTGTTCAAATCAGCAAGTTGGGTATTCAAAAGCTCCAGAGGCACCGTTACCGGACTATCCTCAACGGAATCCACGGTGGCTTCAACGGAAAAATCGCCATCCGTTGCTTTGACGGTATAAGTCTGTCCGTCCACGGGATCACGAAGCTCATCAAAAGAATAGTGCCCGTTTTCATCCGTTTGAACGGTGTATTCCTTGCCCCCGAGAGAGATGGTCACATCTATGCCGGCGGCCGGCGTGCCGTCAGTATATTTCACGGTGCCCTCAATGACGTTATCTCCGCCATGAATCCCGTCGTCGATGAAAACCGTGCCATCAATGACGGTTACCGGCAAAATGTTGCCCATGGGGTCAGTCAATGTGGCATTACCAGTAATGGTGACCTCGCCGTAAACACCTTCCAACGGCCTGAATCTAATGTTCCTGGCGAAAGTTCCCGCTCCATCCAACGGCTCAATCGGCTGCTTCAATGAAAGGGCGGCCCCCCAGCTTCCAATGGCCGGATCAGATTCTATGGGAATCTCAAACCGAAAACGGGTCGGCATCACGAATCCGTAGCGCCCCTTGTCATAGAGATCCAGGACCTTGGGATCCACGTTGCACCTGATGTCCGCGGCCCAGATATTTGAGCCTTCAATGTTGATTTTGGCCTGAAATGATCTGCCGGCCTCAACGACGTCCGAGTGGGGTTGAATGGTAACAATATTTTGACTACCGCCAGGGGTACATTGATTATCGCTATTGGCCAATTCCTGGATTTCAGCCCCTGAAAGCGCCCGATTGTAAATCCGAAGCTCATCGATTCCAATTCTGTCTGAAACAATATTGCTTCCGTAATCATACGCGCCGATGAGCATATCCATGGTGGGATCAATGCTTGAAGTTTCCCGCAATGTTTGCTCCGCCACCTTATTGCCATTGACGTACATCGACAGGGTACTGTTTCCACGGTTGAGGACACCGACCACATGGGTCCACTCCTCCAGAGAAACCTCCGGCGATTCTATTTTCTGGTTTCCTGATGCTCCCTCTCCATCATCCACCATCAAACGGACCCGAGGGTATCCCGTGAACCTCGTGCATACCCATAAAGCCACGCCTTCCCTGAAATCTCCGCCCTGGATGGTAAAGAGTCGGGAAAGCGGGATGTCTTCGATATTATCCACTTTGTACCAGAGGGCGATGCTGAAGCTGTCATCGCCGGGGATAAATCGCTTTTCCGCTGGTATCCTCAGATAGCTGCCCTCATCCACTTGCAGCACCTGTCCGGTTTCACAAGGCCCTTCAGCCAATACGGGCTGACCAACCGGTTCCCCATGGGCATCGCCGATGGCATCCTGGAAATCATCATTAAATGGATAGTGCGCAACCAGTCCCCGCTGTAAGTCGATGCCATTGGTCAGCGGATAAATATAGGCCGCCCCGGCATCGGTGGCCTTGTCATCATCTCTAGAAGCCCCTGAAATCAGATGTCCGTCTGTATAATCGACCGAAATGCCGAATCGATACCCCATTTTGGCATCATCAGGGACTATTTTCATAGATTGGGTCATATCCTTCCATCCATCAGCCGGTTTTCTGAAACCATATACCGCCCCTGTACTAGAATCTACATAATGACTGCATGCAAAAACATAATCATCTGAAATAACAATACCCGACTTGCTGAATCGATCGCCCAAAACACCATCGTCCGGAGACAGCGTCGCAACTTTTTCCCATGTAGCATTTTGCAGTTCATACACAAAAGCTTTGCCGATGTTTTCAATGCCTGCGTTATAAGATCCTATCGCAGCATAATTGCCATCCATGGAAACATTTCCGCCAAAATAATCAAACTTTTCAGCATGGTCATATACAAACTTTTGATCAAGCGTCCAAATGCTACTTTCTCGCTTGAAGATATATACAGCGCCAGTATCTCTTTGGACGCCATTAAACAATGGAGCACCAACAATAATATACTCTCCTGAAACATCAACGGATTTGCCGAACCTAGCGCCGTTTTGAGGCGTATCAGCCATCAAGCGTAAGGTTTCAGAAGTAGTTGTCCAACCGTTTACCGGTTTTTCATAAACATACACTGCTCCAGCCAAATCATTCCCTTCAATTTCATAGTCAACCCCAACAACAGCGTATTTTTCAGTTAGGGCCACACTATGTTCAATATATGCGAATGTCTGGTTTCTTAAGGGTTCTGACATAGCCTCATCTCGAAAAGTTAACTTTGCGGTTTCATTCATGTCTCTCCATCCATCCGATGGCTTGACAAAAATGTAGGCCGCCCCTGAATATTTCGTGTATTCACTATCAACCGGATGTGCGTGGCTATTGGAAACTATTGCTGTATCCCCACAAATATCTACAGATATTCCGAATCTGTCCTGGGCAACACCATCTCCAGCCGTCAGCTTTGCTAGTTGTATCCAGGTTTCGCCTTGACGTTCAAAAATATAGGCCGCCCCTTTGCCCTCCGTATCTGCGTATTCAGGTGCGCCGACTATCGCATAATTCCTATCTATGGCAACTTCACCACCGAACCAATCGTTCGCGTCCGCATCTTCGGCATAGATCTTCACTCCCGCCGGCGTAGCCGGATTATCCCCGCCGATCATGAAATTCCGAGCCGTGCCGTCGTCTGAATCATTGATAACAATCGGCTCGTCATCATATACGCCTTGAGGCTCACCGTCATCGGCCTGACCATCGTAGTCCGTATCCAGAAACGCCCGCGGAACGTAGCTACCGTTGGGTACACTCAACGAAAACTCAGTGCTCTCCATGCCGGTTCCCCACTCATGCACCTGCTCGCCAATGGGAGTTTCAAAATTGTTATCAGTAACGGTATAAGCGGCAATGTAGAGCTGACCCGTCTGGTCGCCTGAAAAGGAAACGCTCCCGCTTATACTGAAATAGTCCTTTGCCCCCGGATTGGAGCCGTTTTGGTATTCATCCAGGTTGACGATGCCGTCCTGATCGTTGTCCACCAAGGCATCTCCGCTATTGTTCGGGTCGAGACCATGGGTAACTTCCCATCCATCCGGCATCCCGTCCTGGTCTCCGTCGGCCATAGACCCAATTTCATTCTCCGAATCCGTTGGATCGGAAAGCGCGGGTGCGGCTCCCATGGTAAAAAACACCGTAAGAATCAGCGCCATTTGAAATGCTTTCTTAATAGACATCTCGTTCCTCCTTGTTTTTGTTAACATTTAATACTTATGCGAAAAAAAATTATGCCACACTTCCATACCGATAATTTACATAGACACGCCATCTACGCTACAAAGATGTATCATTCAATCGTCATCGTATTGATCTCTAATTAAGAACATGACCTGCCTCCTTTCGTAGCTTTAAGTGACAAATTTTTAACCATCCTTCCGCTTTATAGTCTTCAAGGATAGATAACTTTTTCCACCCAGGAAGGCTTATGGCCTTCCGCATATATATTATTTGCCGAGCATGAAGGTATTATGGTATTATACCTCAAAGTAAACGGCGATCCGCCCAACATCTCATTCTATTATTCCAATGCTCAGGGAC
>CAZIXJ010000267.1:3638-4630 GCA_964542835.1 uncultured Hyphomicrobiales bacterium | reverse complement strand
AGAAGTAATAATAAGTGGCATTAATCTTGGCACTTACAAAGCTCCTACTGGTGAAAATTTTACAGATGTTGTGAGATTAATAGATACTTTTGATATGGGTATGAGAGTGAGAATTTCATCTATTGAACCGAATCTGCTGAACGATGATATTATAAATATTGTAAGCAAATCCAACGTATTTGTGCCTCATTTTCATATTCCGCTTCAGTCGGGAAGTAATGAAATACTAAAAAAAATGCGTAGAAAATATCAGGCAATTGATTATGAAAACAGAATTTATAAAATAAAAGATAAAATGGAAGATTGTTGCATAGGAGTGGACGTAATTGTAGGCTTCCCGGGCGAAAGCGACGGGCTTTTTCAGGAAACTTATGATATGCTTAATTCACTCCCTGTCTCATATTTTCACGTATTTACATATTCTGAACGTGAAGGCACCAAAGCTTATTCAATGAAAGACAAAGTGCCGGAAAGAATCAGAAAAGAGAGAACTCAAGAGCTGAGAAAATTATCCGATGAAAAAAGAAAAGTTTTCTATGATTCACAAATAAATAAACTTAAATATGTAATACCTGAAACATTTGATAAAGATTCAAAAACTTACACCGGTTGGACTGAAAATTATGTAAGAACTAAATTCAAAGCATCTGAAAATTTGGATAAAATTGAAATCCCTGTAAGATTAAAAGACAATACCGGAGAATTTGTAATTGGAAATATGCTATGGTAAAGAAAAAAACAATAAAAAAAGCTACAGTTTACTGTGCCTCAAGCCCAAACGTAGATAAGATATATTTCGATGCAGCACACAGATTAGGTAAAATACTTGCAGAAAACAATATCGGTCTTGTTTTTGGAGGTGGTGCAAAAGGACTTATGGGAGCTGTTGCGGATTCAGTCCTGGATAATGGAGGCACTGCTACGGGAATTATGCCACACTTTATGAAAGAAGTAGAATGGCAGCATAAAAGGGTAAGCGAGTTTATATTTGT
>CAZIXJ010000267.1:0-3628 GCA_964542835.1 uncultured Hyphomicrobiales bacterium | reverse complement strand
AAAGAAAAGCAAAACTCATAAGCGAATCCGATGTATTAATTACTTTGCCGGGTGGATGCGGTACTGTAGAAGAACTGTTCGAAGCAATAAGCCTTAAGCGGCTTAATTTCTATAAAAATCCCATCATAATTGTAAATACAAACGGATTTTATGATTCCATACAAGAATATCTAAACAGAGCAGTAGATGAGAAGTTTATGAGCGAAACCCACAGAAATATCTGGCAATTTGTAGATGCACCTGAACAAGTCCTCGATGCAATAGAAAACTCTCCCGACTGGAACGACTACAACCTCGAGATGGCAGCGGTGAAGTAATCATCAGAAAAATTTTGTGCCGTTCTCAGCCATCTTTCTTAAAAGAGGGCTTGGTCTGTATCTGTCCTCGCCATACTCTGCGAAAAGTTGATTTAATCTTTCGTAAACATAATCTGCACCAAGTTCATCACACCATTTGAGAAGTCCTTTGGGATAATTAACTCCGTTAGTCATAGCTGTTTCGATATCTTCTCTGCTTGCAATATTAATCCTTAAAGCATCTGCTGCCTCATTTATTAGCATTACGAGAATTCGTTCAAAAATATATTTTTTAATATCACCGGATAATTCATCATTATTATTTCCGGTTTCACCATTATAATTATAAAAGCCTCTCCCCGATTTCCTGCCGAGAAGTCCGGCTTCTAAATATCTTTTTTGTATTATTGAAGGTTTATAACGCTGGTCATAATAAGTCTGCTCAAATACTTTTTCATTTACTGCATAATTTACGTCATTACCAATCAAATCCATAAGTTCAAAAGGTCCCATCCTGAAACCGCCAATTTCTTTCATTGCATTATCTATCTGCAAAATGTCTGCTCTCCCCTCTTCGTATATTCTCAAAGCCTCTCCATAAAAAGGTCTGGCAATTCGGTTTACGATAAAGCCCGGAGTATCTTTGGCAATTACTGTCTTTTTGCCCCATGAATCAATAATATTCTTTGCTTTTTTAACTATCTCGTTATCAGTAAGAAGAGATGGAACTATCTCAACAAGAGGCATAAGCGGAGCGGGATTAAAAAAGTGAATACCGAGAAATCTTTCAGGCTTTTTCAGTACAGAAGAAATTGCAGCAATAGAAAGTGATGAAGTATTGCTCCCTAAAATTGTGCTTTCTGATACAATGTTTTCTACTTCTGAAAAAACTTTTTTCTTGATTTCAGAATTTTCTACGATAGCTTCTATTACCAATTCAGCATCTTTAATATGTTCGAGTTTATCAATGTAAGAAATTCTGTTGGAAATCAAATGTAATTCTTCTTCAGAAATCTTATTTTTTGATACCAGTTTATTAAGCATTTTATCAATAAAATCTTTTGCTTTCTTTAAAGCATTTTCATTAATGTCATAGAGATAAGTCTTATTGCCCATCATAGCAGAAAGCTGGGCAATTCCCATTCCCATAGTACCTGAACCGATAATTGCAGTTGTGATTTTTTTCATAACAAAACATATTTTTGAGACATACCTAAATCTATAACGGAAAATTTATTATTTATTGCTTATAATTAAAATAATGCACTGACAATTTCATCATTTTTAATAATTGTAAACTAAATGACAAATAAAAAATGAAAAAATATATTTTAATATTGATTTTTCTGATTTTCTCAGCAGATGCCTACTGGGAAAAGGTAGAAAATATACCGCCGGATTTTCAGAATATTGTATATCTTGATGTTTATTTTTTGCCGGAAAATCCCGATTTGGGATGGGTTTGCGGTTTTCAGAGTGCAGTACTTTATACTACTGACGGCGGTGAGTCGTGGGAAGGCACCAAAGTACCCCAACCCAATATGCAGCTTGAAGCCATTATGTTCGTAAATGATTCAGTCGGATATTCCTCAGGACCCGATAATTCAATAGAGGCTCACAGGGGAAATATTTTCAAATCAACAGACGGCGGCAAAACGTGGTTTGATATATCACCCGATGATAATAATTTCACTCTCTGGGGACATTATTTCACAGATGAAGATTATGGAGTAATTACCGGTGGCGGCTGCTATAGTGATTTTGACCCTAATTATCTCCGCTCATATTACACTACCAACGGAGGAAATTCATGGAATGAATCTGTTTTAAATATTGATGATAACAATGTTTTTTATTATTCCAGATTCTCCGACCCGCTCATTTTAGATAAAGACGGTCTTGCATATGCAGTCAGCAGTGGTGTAATATGGAAATCCGAAAACGGAGGAAAAGAATGGGACATTTTCTCTTACACAGGTAATCTCGACTGGCACGAAGAAATTGCTGTTTACAACGAAACAATACTTGTGCCATCCTCGATTGGATGCGACGGCAATTATGCCGATGCTGCAGATATCAGAATATCTACTGATAATGGTGATTCGTGGAGTCTGTTTGATACGGAAATGTCTATGTTCGGCTCTTTTTTACATGATGAATTAAGAGGATGGGGAGTTGGATTTCAGGCAGAAATATATTATACTTCAGATGGAGGACAATCTTGGGAATTACGTAATTGCGGAATTGAAAACAGTGCAGATATGGATGATATTTGGTTTATTGATGATACTACGGGATTTGTAGTTGGAGATGGTGTTTACAGATACACTCCAAAAAACCCACTTGCACCTGAGATTATAAATGAGCATACTAATTTTATTTGCAAAGGTGATACAATAGAATTATCCCTGAATAAACAATTTGATTACGTAGAATGGTCCACAGGCGAAACTACTCAAAGTATTACAGTTACAGAAGAAGGCAATTATTACGCCTATGCTGAAAATGGTGTATGCGAATCCGGCTACACAGATACGGTAGAAGTTACATTTTTTCCTGCTCCCGAAATAAATATTCAAAAATCAAATGAAGGTATTTTGTGTGAAGGTGATACTGTTGATATAACTGTAAGTGGTGATTTTACCGAATTTTACTGGGATAATGGTAATCCGGATGCTAATGCATCAGTTTACTCTGACAGCACTCTTTATTTCACATATATTTCCAAAGACAGCTGTATTTTCTATGACAGCATAAGTGTAGAATTTATGCCGAGAGATGATATTAACATACTGGAAGGTTACCGTGAAACCATTTGCTCAGGATATACAATAGATTTACTGGCATCAGAAGGATTTGCTGAATATCGCTGGTATAATGCTTCAGGTGATACGCCAATAGGATATGAAAGAATCCACAAAATATCCGATGAAGGTTTTTACTTCGTAGAGGGAATTAATGAATATGGCTGCGAATCATATTCAGATACTGTATTTATCGAAGAGATTGACATAGATAACTCTCTTGAATTTTTCCTTACCGCTGATTCTGTTTTGAATGTGGGCGAAGTAAAATATCCTGAAATTCAATGCACCAGATTAATTATTTATAACAATTCTGATGATGATTTTGTTATTGATA
Organism: uncultured Hyphomicrobiales bacterium; assembly: GCA_964542835.1. GTDB lineage: Bacteria > Bacteroidota > Ignavibacteria > Kapaibacteriales > UBA2268 > CAZIXJ01. The sequence goes on along the minus strand of CAZIXJ010000267.1, from coordinate 191 downwards.
AACTTCAACCAGTCAGAAACATTGAGTTTTCAGTTCCAAAAAGCCTTTTACCGATTTTAGTGCCTGCAAATGATACAGCCGGCGTAAAAGTATGCTATAACCCTACTGATATTGAACTTCAGAGGGATACACTCATTATCTCTGATATTTGCAGCGACAGGGCGATACCTCTGAAAGCCGAAGGTCTTGGC
>CAZIXJ010000266.1:0-4636 GCA_964542835.1 uncultured Hyphomicrobiales bacterium | reverse complement strand
CTATTTCTCTTTCTGCATATACGTCTTCGGTTTCGTATATGCGGATTTTTAATTTATGTATGTTTTCGTATTTTTTGAATTTGTCTGTTGTGTTTTCAAAAAAGTAATCAAGCATATTCTCGGCTGTTGTGTGATTTTCCATTACTACATATCTGAAATTATTTTCATTGAGAAAATTGAGCATCAGGTCATCATCTTTATCACACAAAAAACTATGGTCGAGTTTTTCAGTCAAAGGTGAAATAATCTGGTGTAAGTCATAATAATCAAGCACCATAGAATTTTTATCCAGTTCACCTGTAATCTCAATCCTTGCCTTATAGGAATGTCCGTGAATATTCCTGCATAAACCATCGTGAAAAGGCAGTCTGTGGCTCATCTCCCATTTGAACTCTTTTGCTATTGTTGTCGTCATTTCCCTCTCTTACTCTTTTGTATATTTTGCAGTAATTACAGAAGATATCCCACCGCGAACTTTCCATTCGGTAGTAATTTCCATAGATTTAGGCTTACAGGCAGCAACAAGGTCATCTAAAATTTTATTTGTTACCGCTTCATAGAAAATTCCTTTCTGCCTGAAATCCATAAAGTAATACTTCAGGGCTTTTAGCTCAATACATACTTTGTCAGGAACATATTTTACGATAACAGTTCCAAAATCAGGCAGACCAGTTTTCGGACAGACTGATGTAAATTCGGGATTTTTATGTATTATTTCGTAATCTCTTTCCGGAGCCGGATTATCAAAAACTTCTATTTGTTCCATTTTTTTTATTCCTTTTAAAATTATTGTGATAAATTAAACATATATACAAATCCCAACTGAACAGAACCGAGTTTGGGATTATTTTTGTCTTTCAAAGTTAAAGGGCAAACACCGCAAAAAGTACCCTGCAAAGGGTCGTTTTCAGTAAAATCATTATAAATACCTGTAAACATAAACTGACCTTTGATGAAAAAATCAATTCTTCCGGTATTGTCATTATAAATATTGAACATACCGCCAAAAACGAGTTCAAGAGTAGTATTCATAATATCTTTTTCAGCATCCTCATTTCCTTCTATTCTAATATCCATTGGAATACCGATATTTACACCGAGCAAAAAATTTGAAAAATATAACTGCGGAGTAATACTGAAATAATTATGAGTATTATAAAGTTTTATACCGGTTTCATAGTTTTCCATCTGATATGAATAAGTTTCATAATTCAGTTCAATTACAGAACCAATTCTGTTTTTGTCATTGAATGGCAAATATGCAGTTAGTCCAAAAGAAGGCAATTCAGCAATTCCTACTGCATTTTTTCTGCCTTCGGGAGTTTCTACATAGCTGATAGATGTCTTAAGACTTAAATTAGGTCCAATACCAAAATCAAAATTAGCAGGTTCTTTCTGTGCTGATAATGAAAACACAGTAAAAAATAAAGTAATTAATAAATATTTATGCATAATTAATCTCACCAAAAAATTATAAAAATTATTCACCCCAAACTACGGGTTTGAAGTCTTCTTTGTTTATTATGGAAGCACTGCTTCCCGTTGCACGAATTACGAATAATCCTTTTTTGTCTGCATATTTTTCCGCTTCTTCTTCTACGTTGAGATATGCTACAGCCCCATATAATTTCTTATTTGCATATTCCGGCATAGCATTCTTGAAAACTTTCAATTCTTCAATAAATTTCTTTACTGCATTTACTTTTAGTGTAGTTTTTACTTCTACGACTACTATTTCAGTCCCGTTTTTTGCTATGATATCAAATTCAAACTCTCGCCCGCCATAAAATGCGGATTCTCGCTGAGATGTTCTTTCTACTTTAATACCTTTTTTTTGAAGTAATTTAACCAAATCACCTCTAACGAGAGATTCAATTAATTTGCCCCAGTGCCCTAAAAATAAATGTTCTGATTTTCGAATTTTTTTATCAGTATCCTTCATTTGTCTGTTTGTTTCTTTCATTCTCTTGTCTGTTTCTTGAAACATTAACCAGACTTTGTCAAAATTTAAATTTTCGTTGCTTTGTGTTATTTTTTCCATAATATAATTCCTCTATTCTTCTACATTCCTTTGTGAAAGATTGAACATATAGTTAAATCCAATAAGCAAAGAAACTGTTTTCGGATTATGTGATTCTTTTACTACTTCGTGAATATCAGATATTTTCGGGTCTTTGAAAGGGTCATTTTCCAAAAATTCATCGTAAACACCTGTAAGCATATACTGAGCTTTTACGAAAAAGTTGAATCTGCCTGTTTCATCATTGTAAATATTGAACATCCCTCCCAGCACAATTTCAAAAGAAGTATTGAGCGTACCTTCATCAATCTTTATATCATCATAATCTGCAGCAACAGGAAAACCAACATTAAATCCAAAAAGAAAATTTGCAAAATAGAAATTGGGATTAATAGTAAAATAGCTGTGATTATTTTTATAATCTATTTCATAATCATAATCCTGAATTATGTATGAATAAGTTTCATAACCTATGTCAAATTCTATTGCAATACGGTTGTCATAGCTCAAAGGAATAAAAGAATTCAGATTAAAAGCCGGGAGTTTCGCAAAAGCCACTCCGTTTTTTCTGCCGGTCGGCGTTTCAATATAACTAACTGATGATTTCATACCCAATGCAGGACCAATCCCAAATTCAAAATTTGGTGGTTCTTGCTGTGCCTTAATAACTGAAATTACAGAAATAAATAAAACAAAAAACAACTTTTTCATAAATACTCCAAAATGCAAACTAATACAACACATTTTCAATTTGTTTTACTTTATTAATATTATTCCCTGCAGGAAATCTATTTTTGTAAAACCTGATAACATTTTTTAATTCATTTGTTTTTTTCATTTCCTCAAGTGATTCGATTTTGCCAAACACAGCAGGCTCGAAAAATTCAGTATCATCATAATTTCTGATAATAGAATCATAATAAACAACAGCAGCTCTCGGGTCATCTAATTTTGTATATAATACGGCAATACCATATTCTTTTCTGGCAAGCTTATTCCTAATATCATCCAATCTTTGCGATGCAATCTCATAAAGAGAATCCGATTGAGGATACAAATACTGAAATTCCTGGAATGCACCCATTGCTTTGTACGTATAATCCTGGTCCCGCTCATAAGAAGGAGACTCCTGATAGTAGCATTCTGCTTCCATAAACATACTTTTTTCAACGTAATCACTTCCCGGATAAATTGACCTCAGTCTGTTATAATTAAAAGCTCCGAGAATATACTCTTTTAATTGAAAATGGATTTCTGAAAGATAAAACTGAGCATCATCGGCTTTGTTGCTTGCAGGATATTGCAGTTTAAATACATCAAAAAGCTCTTTGGCTTCAAGATAGTCCTCATCCTCGTATAATTCCATCGCTCTGTTAAATAATTCATCCGATGTGTCAAAAGATTTATCTTTGCCACTGCCACAGGCAATCATTAAGTATGCAAACGAGAAAAGTATCAAATTTCTTATGATTTTCATAAAATTCCATTATTTTTAATTAGTAACAACATAACTTACAAAATTACACTATCTTATAAAAATATTAAAATCATTTTTCTATATCAAAGAAAAATAATAAATTATATTTTATTTTTTCACTAAATTAATAATATTATAATGGAACAATTTATTGTATTTGATATCGAAACAGCTCCTCTGAAATGGGATTCTCTTTCCGAATCCCAACAGGAATATATCACAAGATATGCCAAAGATGAAGAAGAGATTGAAAAAAAGAAATTTGAAATGGGGCTTTCTCCTCTTACTGCAAAAGTAGTATGCATCGGTTTGCAGATAATGACGAAAAATTCTGAAGGTGAATTGGAAATCACAAAAAGAGGTGCGCTTTCTGCTTCTGAAGAATTTGATGACGAGCAGGAAGAAAGGATTACTCTTGAAGGTGATGACCCATGCACTATTACATCTGAAAAAAAATTGATTCAGAATTTCTGGTCGTTTTTAACTAAATTCAAATCCGCTTCACTTATTTCATTTAACGGCAGAAATTTTGATGCACCATTTCTAATGCTGCGTTCAGCTATTAATAAAATCAAGCCGTCGCGAAATATAATGGCAGGCACAAAATTTAATTACCCGCTTCATATTGATTTGATTGATGAGCTTACATTTTATAATCCCTCGCCATATGCCGCTACCAAACGCTTTAATTTTGACTTTTATACGAGAGCATTCGGAATAAAATCACCAAAATCAGAAGGAGTAGATGGCTCTATGGTCGGTGAAATGTATTACAACGGACAATACAAAGAAATAGCCGAATATTGCATGCGTGATATTAATGCTACTTGGGAGCTGTATCTTACGTGGCGGGAATATTTGAAGTTTTAGTTATTAATTCTGAAGCAATAGGATAAGCAAAAAAGATCAGATGCAGGATTTGCGGCGTTTTACGTTTAAAATTTTGCATTTAGCAATAATTAATCCCCCATCACAAATTTCTCTTCTCTAAAATCGTACTTGCTTCAATCCTCCAAGGTATTCAATACCTTGGAGGATTCATTTTCTCTACCTCTTCACAAACTTCTCTACTCGAGACCAAATTTACAGGCAGCCGACGGCTTAAGCCGTCGGCTGCATAATCAAATCCCTCGCTTTTT
>CAZIXJ010000265.1:1843-4644 GCA_964542835.1 uncultured Hyphomicrobiales bacterium | reverse complement strand
TGATTTACCATATAACTCCGGATTGCTTAAAGGATTGGAAAGAGGATTAACGAAATTGATTATTTCCCACCATAACTCTTTAAGAACTCCATATGAATTTGGTCTGATAGAAATTATTGAAAAAATGAGGGAATATAATCCACATTTTTATAAAATTGTAACGAAAGCCAATAAGAAAACCGATGCTATGAGGGTTATGCAGTTGCACAATTTTCAAAAGAATCTTATTGCCTTTACTTTTGGACGCAATACTGAATTTTCGAGGTTTTCTTCTTATTATCTGGGCGCTCCCGTGCTTTATGCTGCTATTGATGAAAATTCCAAGACTGCTCCCGGACAAACTACTATTGAAGAGGCTGAACGAATAATTGAAATTTTGGGGTGATTATGCTTGCTGTAGTTGGAAACCCTGTTTATCACAGTTTATCTCCCGAATTATTCAGATTATGGGGAGAAGATTATACAAGAATTGCAGCCGTGAATGATAATGATATTCTAATAATTGCATTTGAGCATAATTTATCAGGCATAAACATTACTTCTCCATTTAAAAAGAGTATGGCAATTTATTTGCAATTTCTTTCCGCCCCTCACCCCAGCCCTCTCCCTGAGGGAGAGGGAGAAATTTGGAGCAAATCTGATTCACAAACTCCGATTTGGAAAACTATTTCTGAATCTACTGAAATAATTAAAAAACAATCTAACATAAGATTAAATATTCGTTCATACTTCTCTGCCCCTCACCCCAGCCCTCTCCCTGAGGGAGAGGGAGAAATTTGGAGCAAATCAGATTCTCAAACTCCCTTCCGCTCTGATTCCCAAACTCCCTTCCGCTCTGATTCCCAAACTCCGATTTGGGAATCAAAAATCAAAAAAACTGCTGACACTATAAATAAACAGAATCTAACCATAAATACATTGGTATTCTCTGAAAAAGAAATTCTTGGATTTAATACTGATTATGATGCAGTTAAACAATTTCTGAATGATTATAGAAATACAAATTTATTTTTAATTGGAGCCGGAGATGTAGCAGATACGATACTTTCTGCCTGCAATGAATGCAAAATTAATGTATCGGTTTATAACAGAACTCAATCAAAACTTGATATTCTTGCAAATGATTATAGTTTTACTGTAATATCAAAGAGAAACCTCACAGAAGCCATAATTCATTCTGATATTATTTTTAATATTTCACCTGACTGGGAAAATGAGATTTATAATGCAATAAAAAATCATAAAAAGAAAAATCAAATTTTTGCAGATGCAATTTATAATAACAGTCCTTTTAAAAAACTAAATATTAAGGTGGCTTTTTCAGGAATAGACTGGTTAATATCTCAGGGAAAGAAGGCTTACGAAAAGTTTAAGTCCACTCATGCTCATGATTCGGTACTTTATGAAAATATTGAAGAGAATCTAATAAGAAAAAAAACTGATAATATCATTCTTACAGGGTTTATGGGAGCCGGCAAAACCACAATAGGAAAATTGCTTGCAAAAAAATTGGATTTTAATTTTATTGATACGGATTATCTTATAGAGCAAAAAGCAAATTTGTCAATAAATGAGATTTTCAGTAATTATAGTGAGGATTATTTCAGAAAAATTGAGACAGAAATAATAAATGAACTTGACGTAAAAAATCATATCATTGCTACGGGAGGTGGTGCTTTATTACGCAATTCAGAGAAACTGAAATCTCTTGGTGAGTTTATCTATTTATATTCTGATTTTTATACTTGCATTGAGAGAATAAAAAATTCTGACAGACCGCTTATAGAAAGAAATAATATTCAGAAATTATATAATGAACGAAAAATGCTCTATATCACAAATTCAGATTTGGTAATTAATTCAGGAACAGATAAAGAAAATGTCGCAGAAAGATTATTCAGAGAAATTGATTATGCCTTCGGAAATTAGAGGAAAACTCAATGCCCCGACCTCGAAGAATTTGACTCAGAGAGCAATTATTGCAGCTTCTCTTGCTAAAGGTATTTCAGAATTATCAAATGCAAATCTTTCTGAAGATGTAAGATGCTTTATTGATTTATTTGAAAAATTAAATGTAAAATTTGAAATAAATAACAGCAATATTGTTGTTGACAGCCGTAATTTACGATTTTCTGAAAATACATTCAATTGTAGTGAATCAGCTTTTTGTGTAAGAACTATGTCTGCAATTCTTAGTTTATTTGAATACAAAAAAACTATTACAGGAAACGGCACTCTATTGAACAGAGATTTTACAGATATTTTACAGCTAAATAAATCAGGAGTGAATGCAAAACTTATTTCAAACAAATTGCCAATAATATTAGAAAAATCACTACAATCAATAAATATTGAAATTGACGGCAGCCATTCATCGCAGTTAATTTCCGGATTACTCTTTGCCTTACCATTAATGGATAGCAATTCTGTGATAAAAGTAATTAATCCTGTAAGCATTCCATATCTCGATATGACTATTGAAATAATAAATAAATTCGGGGTTGAAATAAATGTAAAGCGTAAAGATAGTTTTATGCTTTTTGAAATTCAAGGAAAACAAAAATACAATGCTACAAATATTACTCTTGAAAATGACTGGAGCAATACTGCAATATTACTTGTAATTGGTGCATTAGCAGGAGAACTTGAATTAAATGATATAAATATTGATTCAAAGCAGGGCGACAAAGCGATTATTGACATTCTGAAATCAGCAAATGCAGATATGCATATTAGAGATAATTCAATAAAAATAAAAAAAAGTAATTTAAAATCATTCAAATTTTATGCTAAAGATAATC